>CAVWKL010000088.1:0-11425 GCA_963755075.1 uncultured Alphaproteobacteria bacterium | reverse complement strand
GCGCAGTCCACTCGTCATGAGTTTGAATCACGGAGATTTGGTATCAGGGCCATTTTCTGTCAGTTAATCACAGGGTGACCCATTGTCTTCGCTCCAGTAATTCTCGCATTCATCGGGTTGTTCCCGACAGAAATACTGCGAATACGACGAATGATGCGATAGACACGACCAATGATATTACGAACGCCCGATTAATAATTTGAATAGACCGCCCTCCCTGCAATTTCGCGATGAGGACGATGATTCCTGACAATATTATGGCAATAGCCAGGGTACCCATAAAATAACTAATCTCAATGTTGAACGCCTTTTCGAATTGATCAATTAGTGAAGTTAGTTGAGTTCGTTCTGCCGCGTTAAGTACGGGCAAATGTTCAATTTCGCTTACAATAGTGTTCAGATGGGTGTTTAGATGTGCGTTTAACGTCAGAAATTCCCACACCAACAATCCAATGATCAGCACCAATCCGGAATTCGCAATACCATTGACATTGAAATATATTCGTTCGGCTCGATTGTATGGCGGATTTTTCTTGAATTCTACGAGTTCATCGCTTCGTTGCGCCAATATTTTGCGCAAATCGTCAATCTCCTTCTTGAGAACATCGACTCCGGCTTCTTCCCCGTAATTTCTCCTCGGAACGACGGGCCTTGGGTCATCAGTTCGGGCGCCATCCGAGCGTATAACGACTCGGAACAAAAGTCCGACCATGCCAACACCGATGAATCCCAACAACGTTGCACTAACCTCAGACGACTCCTGAGGCAATTTATCAAGTATGGCGGTGATCATATCGATGAACAATTTGGCGAAATCCATGAAGATTCCTTTCCCCGCGCGTTCTGGCGATTTGTTACGTTAGATAGAGTGCCTAACCCATTCGATTTCGGCGCCGTGGGGCCGGCTCAGCCGCGGACATTCATCGGTTTCCGTCGAAATTCGCGGCCGCTTCGCATTCCTGCCGCGCACAGGCCGAACCTGCATGAAATTGTCCCGCGCGCGCCGAGGTCCGGACGACCATGGGCGCGCAAATCGTCCCCGGTCGAGCCAAGGGCAATTCCCATTCATCGGCGGCTTCCTAATGAGGGCATTGGATCGCAAATGTTCCGAACGGGAAGTCTTTCCAGTTCCGGGCCCTTTGCGGTCTCGCATCGACGACTGGCTCTCGAACCGTGAATCCAGTGTGCATATCCTCAGTCTCGCGCCCTCTCTGCCTCGTCCCGCCTGCGGCTCGCTCACGGCGTCGGCGGCTTCAACGCCTGCTGAAGCGTCGCCATCGCCTTGTTGCAAACCGTCCGTCGCCCCCAGAGCGCCCAGGCCGACTTCAACGCGGTTCGCGCCAGCCCGGCGGACACTCCGGTCCACGTCGACGAAAACTCGTCCAACAGTCTCGCAAAGACGAAATCGAGGCGCGCGTCGATGGCCGCGCGCAGACTGTCCGGCGCGCTGTCGACGATCGGTCGGACCGGCGCTTGGGGGTGGTCGTTTCGCAACTTCGCGACCAGAGGAATGAGCGGCAAGAAGGCGCGTTCGTTCGGCGGCTGGCCGTCGTAGTCGTAAAGCGGACCGGTGGTATAGGTGCGTCTTTGCTCGGCCGTCCAAGGGTTTGCGGCGATCACGACGTTGGACGCGGGAACCCGGAAGTCTCGCGTCAGGAAGAGGAAGGCGTCGTAGCGTCCGAGTTCGAAATCGTGCTTCATCAAACGCTCGTCGAGGAAGCCGAGGAATCCGCCGAGCTGGCCCGAGTTCAGAGCGCCCGATCCTTCGACGGGGGGCGCGCCTGGCGCGCCGGGCGAAGCCGGAACCGCGTCGGCGCGCGGCGCGATCAGGAAGCGACTGAACTTGGTCTCCGCTTTGGCGAGCGCCAGGTCTTCGGGATTGTAGCGGGCTTGCTGCAAGAAGAGGTTCAGGACCTGACCGGAAATGTCGAACAACGACCGCGGCGGCGCGGGGAGCTTTGCGGCGTCCGCGAAGGGATCGATCAGAATGACGGCGCGGTGAGCCTCCTTCGCCTTGCGTGGATTGCGGGCGACAAATCCCGCCAGCTCCCGACGCGCGACGCCGATCGGCTCGTTGTCCATCGTCCCCCCGTCGACCGCGGTCGCAGTCGTCGCGCCGCGCTGAAGAAGGTCGGGGAAAGTCTCCCACGAGGGCGCAATCGGCATCATCCTGCCGGATTCGCCTGGAGCCCCCGGTACGAGAACGGCGCGATAGGCGAGCTGATTGACCGTTCGCTCAACGGCGCGCGCATCGAAGGCGATCGGAAAGGCGCTCGTCGCCAGCACGGCGTCGCGAACGAAATTCCAGTTCGCCGGAGAACTCCCCGACAGCGCGTATTCGTCGTTGCGCGCGCCGCTGTCGGGCCTTGCGCAACCGCCGGTCACCGATAGCGCAAAGCGGACGTAATCGGAATGCAGGGTCGTGCTCAGGCCAAGATTGGTGTCGCCACGAAAATCGATGGAATACGGGATGCCGGTCACGTTCCCGATGGTCGCGATCAACCGCAGCGGATTGGTCAGGAACGGCCGGCTTCGCAGCGGGCCGTCGAAATTCAGGATCGCCGACGCCTGTTGTTCGATCGCCGAAGTGTTGAGCATGGCGACCGGCGCCATGCCCGATTGCGAAAGGCCCGGCGCCAGAAGCCTCTCGAGAGTGACGCAATTGGCGCCCGCCCAGGCGTTGAAAAACGGATTGGCGTCGGCGGCGCCGTTCGGAAACTCGAACGAGGCCGCCCGCAACAGGATGGCCCCGTTGATCGCGCCTCCCGAGGCGCCGGCGACCGTGCTGATCGCCACGTTATGCGGCGGCGCGTCCGGATCGCCTTTTGCTTTGGCGTCCGACCAGGCGTCCAAGGCTTCCATCAGGTAGTCGAGCACACCGGCGGTGTAGGCGCCTGCCGACACGGTTCCCGCCAACGCCAGCCCGATCTCGAAAGTCCTGGGAGAGATCGGGGCGCGATCGAGCGGAAAGTAGTCGTTCAACTGCGCGGCAAACTGCTGCTGCGTCTGCGTCAGCGTCGTCGGTGTGATCGGCGGCATCGAAAGACTCCTCGATAGGCGCGGGTTAACCCTGTTGAGTTGCGCCGGCCGTCTGCGCGTCGGCCCGTGGCGGCTTCGGCCCTACCGAGCGAATGTTGATGAGCTGTCCCAAGACGTCGAACCAGAACGGCGCGCCGAAGGAAATTGCGATGGCGGTCAGCAACCAGCCGACCAATTCGGCGACCAGCGCCCACGGCGAGCGGCTCTCGGCAAGCACGACGCCGAAGAGCACGCGTCGGTCACCGGCGTCTTCGCACGTCGTGGTCTTCGAGCCGCAGAACGTCCAGCCGATTGGCAGGGGCAGCGAAGCGATCGCATTTTCGACGTCCGCCAGTTGGGCCGGCGTCGCGCCATTGTCAGGCGGTTTTTGAAAGGCCTCGGCCATGTCGGCCACCGCCGTCCTGACTTGCCCATTGTGTTGTAGAACGCTCACAATCTTGAGGGTGTCGACGTTCAGGGCGACAGCTAGCGCCAGCCCGATGAAAAACAGAACGAACTGAGCGTATCGTTTGTAGATTCCGCTCAGGCGATCCATATTGTCGTCAAACCACTTGTCGAGGTTCGACTTAAGCGCGTCCAAATCCCCCGCCGCGTCATTGACGCAAACCTTCAGTCTTTGCTTCAAGGCGCCGGCGGGAAGGGATTCGACGGCGGTCTCCACCGCCGTGATGACCGGCGCTTGCGAGCCAGCGCACAGTTCGTCCAGCAACGCCAAGGTGAAATTCCTCGCCGGCAAATAAGACGGCATTTTGTTCTGCGAAATTCCGGACACCATGGCGTGGCCGTAGACCCGCTCAGACAATCGTTCCCAGCAACTGGCGGCGTCGCCGCCCGTCGTCAGCATCGCGCCGATCGCCGCGTTCAGACCCTTGGCGCGCCATTGCAGCTTCGCGGCGATCGCTTCCTTGATCACCGACGCCAACATGCTGAACAGGGCATAGGTGAACGCCAGCCCGAGCCCCATGGCGAGAACATCGGCAAGAGTCATGACTTAACCCCCGGAAGGTTCTGACGGCTGCCTGGTCAGATTGATCAGAATGCGCGTTTGATAGTGGAACGAGTTGAGGCCGCTGCCGTTGTAGCGCCGCGCCGCGTAGGGCCAATCGCAGAGAAAACTGGCTCGGTCGGGAACGGCGCCGTAGTCCGCGCTGGGATAGTACTGGTCTGGCTGGTAGCTCGCCGACGACCCGGAATATAGCGGAACGCCCTGAGCGACGACGGTGGTTTTCGCGCCGCGCGCGCAAGTCCCACAGTCACGGAAGTACTTGGGATCAGATGGCGAATAGCGGCACAGGCGCAAACTCAGGCCCGGATGCTCCGCGTCTCGGTCGGCGGCCCGATCGATGGGGCCGGCAAGGAACTTATCGAACTTCAAGCGAAGTTTGGCGAAGGCGGCATGCACATTGCCGATGGGATCGACGATCAGCGACGCGACTTCGTTCGCGGTCGGAGGGTGATGAAACAATGTCGCCTGTCCCAAGCCATAGCCGCGCGACGTAATATGCTCCGGATTCTCGCCATCGTTGCGGTCGAGCCCGACGCTGACGAAATCGTCCGCGTCGTCGCGATTGGGGACTGCGTAGTGCTTACTGCCGCTTTCTTGCACGAACATCGCCAGCAAATAGGGAGGCGGCGCCGCAGGACCGACCATCCTTGCGACCGCGGTTAGCGCCTTGGCGTTTTCGGAATGCGGATTTGCCGCCCGTGGCAGCTTCGGCGCGCTCGGGTCCGACATGAGGTCGTCAATGCAGGCCGCCAGAGACTGATCGAGCGTCTGCTGAATCGTCGGGATTCGCCCTTTGTTATAAGCGGCGACCGATACCGGCGCCCGACCGTCCTGCTCCGACGAGGCGCCGACATTGTGCAGAAGGTCATAGGAGAGCGCCGCCAACCCGCGCGCCGTCCCCTGTCCGAAATGTCCATCAAGACCGCTGTCGACGTATCCGAGCGCGCGCAAATCGGTCTGCAGCGCAAGCACCAGCTTTTGTTGATCCGGCGATGTCGAGTTGGCGTCGAGAGTCAGGCCCTGCAATTGATATTGCCGCAAAACGTTCCTCCCCAGACCTTGGCCGCTCCGCAGCTCGTCACTATAGGACGCCGCGCAAACGAATATTTGTCAACAAGCGAGCCGCCGCTCGATCTGAGAAACGTGACCCCGCCGACCGAGACGGCAAAGGAAGGGTATCAATGCAACATGTATATTCTCAAGCTTCGAAAATATATGTTTCGTTTACGTGCGCTCGGCGTGACACGCAACGCAACTGTACCGTGACAGAAGCGCGACTGTGCGTCGGTTGCCGAGCCAACGGGAGGAGTTGAGTTTGGGACAACTGCGGGTATTGCCGAGCGACCGCGCCGCCATAACTATCTTCCGTCGCTTCTTTCCAAAAGATCTACCGGTCGACAGCGGCCTTAGACACTCTTCTTGGCAGCAACGTATGCGTGGGCGTTTCGATTCCGATCATCGCCGTTTGAGAACGCGGACTCAATTGGGTTCACATTTCCTTTTCGAAGACGAAACCCATACGATGTCGCAATTGATCGAAGCGTCGCTTCGGCGCCGCCGCCTGCCGGCCCCCCGGGACTGCGGGGCCAATGAGTTCCGCGTTTCCACCCCTCGGCGGTTCTGACGATCGGCTTCGACCGCGATCGGCGCGCCGCCAGCGGCATGGCCAAGCTTGCGGGCGTACAGGTTGGGACCAGAATTGGCCCACCCTCCGGGAGGAACAGGAAAGTGGGACAAGCGGGGGCAAAAAACCGTGGGAAATCAGTGACCCTCTGAAGGATTGGCGTCCTAGCCCGGATAAAATTGCGAACACCTATGTCATTGAAATTATGACTATTGGTTAGCGTCGCCAAATGCCACGACGAGCGCCCGCGAGCCGAGGGGCAGGCGGAAGCGTCGCGCCAGGGGCAATCATGGCAACTGATTGCTGCAAGCCGTAACGCGCGCGGCGAGGATGGACAACATAATGCTTGCCATCTTGTTCCACTTATGTTCTTCTGTAATTCAGAATCGTAGTGGAGCGGAAAATGGTGGATCTGTCGTTTTCGCGCTGCTTCCAGCTGCGCCCCGGCGGCGTCGAGTGCGACGCCAACGGGTTGCCGATCGGCGGCGTCTCGTTGCTGGCGCGCATTGCGAGGGGTCGATGGTCTGCGCGCGACGAAGCCTCCCTTAGCCGCGAACTCGCCAAGGTCTATGGCTTCCCGGTAGACTTTGCGCCCAAGCGCAGAGGGGTCGAGGCGGTCGCCGCCGCATTGACGAAAGGAGAACTCGCCCGCGCCCAGATCATCACTTTGCTGCTGCAGCTTCCCGATCCTTCCGGCGTCGTCGACGAACGATCCGACGATTCGGACAGGCGACGCCTCGCCCGCGACCTCGTCGCCTGCGGCCTGCTGAAGGCCGACGCCGACTGGGACGACAAGCATCCGCGAACCGGCGAGCCTCCCAATCCCGGCTGGTTCGCGCCGACGTCCGAGGCGCGAAGCCCGGAGGCTCCGGCGGCCAAACCGAGTTCCGCAGCGGATGCAGGGGCGCGTGGCGAAGACGCGCCCGACCTTGATTCCGCAACGGCAGCGCAGGACTTCCAAGACGCTCCGTCGGCGTCCGGCGCTCCTGCGACGCCAGAGGTCGATAGGCGTGGCGAGGAGCCTTCAAAAACGCTCGAACAGGCTTTCGAGGAAGAGTACGACGATCTCGGGCCAGTCGAATTCGCCAAGCGCGTCATCCAGTTCGGTGATCGCTTGGCCCGCGAAGGGGCGAACCTTCCGCCCGCCGAGAAAAATCGCGCGGTCGCGCAATACGCCTTCCTCGAAGGTCGCCTCTCGTTCTGGCTCGGCTACGAATACACGCCGCCGACCGCGCGAGGAAACCTGCTTTCGGCGGCCCAGTTCCTGTTCCAGGGCGTGAACCTTTCCGGGATCGCAAAGCCCGGACATCTGCCCAAATCGATGCTCGACGTCGCCGCCGACGTCTGGGCCAATGACAATCCGCCGCTGCGTCCTCGCGTTCCGGCCGACCCGGCGCTCGAAATCTCGCCCGAGGCGCCCGCCGCGCCGGAAGCGCGCCTCGCTCCCAAGGAGACCGAGGGGCTTGGCGGAATCGTCGACAACGGCGAAGTCGGCGTTGTCTGGAGTGGCGGGATAAAAGATCAGGGCCAACCCTTCGAGACTTATGTTGAGGCGCAGATTGCTAACTCGAAACAATTGCCCGCGACGGCTAAGACGTTCGACCAATTGGACCTAGCGACTCGGACCGCCGTTAGCGACAAAACACTGAACACCTTGAGTTTCAGCTATATCAAGAATCCGCAACGGATCTATTGGCGTTTGAAACAATACGTGGACGAAGCGGCGGACTATGAATCCCGAACGGATTTTGACGTCGACTCGGAAGACATACCGGCCAAGACGATTTAACTCGCAATTCCTGAATACACCTCGCCTACGCAGTGGGGCTATCTCTTCTCAGCGCTACGCTATGGACGCCGGCGAGGCGTGTTGGTCATGATCACGAGGATCCGGGAATGACGTCGGCCGACTTGCCCTTCAGACAATGCGCTGATGCCCATCGCACGGACAGGTTCATTTGCGTTCAGCCGAAATCGGGCCATGCCATGATCCTGCCTGAGGACGAGGAATACACGGTCTATCTGCCGCCGGACGCGACTGACGAGGCGCTGGGGCAAGCGCTGCTGGATTGTCTCGACAAAAGCAGATTCATCCCGCCCCCCCACGAGCCAGAATTCTTCGAGTGGCAAAGATATGTGCCGCTCTACAAGAATTGGCAAAAGGATTTCATGCAGCGCTACGGCTACAAGACCAAGCGTGAAGCCTATCGGAAGCTGGATTGGTGTCGAGTGAAGCGGTCCGAGGGGAAGATTTCGCTGCAGCCGCACAAGCGCGACAAGCCGGAATATTTTCGTGATCTGGCGCCCGAGAGGACCGTCGTCATTCCCGCGGCGAACGACGTGGGCGCCGCAGGAGCGGCATTGCGAGTGGCCTTGGATCGTTGCGAGTAGATTGAGAAGGGCGCCGGAACAGTTGATGAACGCCTAACTTGCGCTGCAGGCGCGTTCCTTGGTCAAGGCGCCCGGGCTCTCCGCCTTGTCGTTGGCGGTCGATCAAGGCGCCAAGGAGTGGCGCTATCTCTTCGCGGCGCTTGGCTACGGCGGCGAGCGTGGCGTTTCCATTGTGATCACGAGGATAAGGGAATGAAGCTGACCTATCCTTTGCCCTTCATGCAATGGGCCGACGTCAGTCGGACGGACAGTTTCACCTGCGTCCAACCGATGTCCGGTTACGGCTTGATCCAGCCGGACGACGACAATTATGCGATCTATCTGCCGCCGGACGCGGCCGACGACGCGCTGGGGCAGGCGCTGCTGCAATGCCTCGACAAAAGCCGATTCATTCCGCCCCCCAACGAGCCCGAATTCTTCAAGTGGCAACGCTATGTGCCGCTGTACAAGAACTGGCAGAAGGAGTTCATGCTCCGCTACGGCTAGAAGACCAAGCGCGAAGCCTATCGCAACATGGACTGGTGCCGGGTCTGGCGGTTCGAGGGAAAAATCAGAATTCAGCCGCACAAGCGCGACAAACCCGAATATTTTCGCAATCTGCCGGACGAGAGGACCGTCGTCATCCCCGCTATGACCGACGCCGTCGCCGCCGGGGCGGCGTTGCGACAGGCGCTCGATCGCTGCGAGTGATCTGCGATGCGCTTCGCCGCCGGAGCGCCATTCGCTTGCCGCACGCGAAATCAAGCCTCCGGGCGTCGCAGCGATCAACGCCGAAGTAAATTGGCGTCCCGGAAGGGAATCGAACCCATGACCCCAGGTTTAGGAAACCTGTGCTCTATCCTGCTGAGCTACCGGGACCCTCGACGACCACGTCGCGCGCCAACGCCGCGCGGCGCGATAATTTGTCGCCCCGCCCGGCATTCGTCATGACCGCGCGAAGCAAAGCCGCTAAGACTCTCGCCTCTTCGACGCCGCGCATCTAGCATGAAAATCTCGTTCGCGCATCCCGTGATTTGGCGAGGCCCGCCCGGCGCGGCGCTGGCCGTCGCCCTCTTCCTCGCCCTTGCCGAGCCGACTTCGGCGGCGTGCGGCCTCCTTGCGGGGACGGCGCGCATCGTCGACGTCACCGAGCGGCTGGAAATTCGTCTTGACGACGGCCGGCTCGCGCGCCTGGCCGGCCTCGACGTCCCCATTTCGGCGCCCGGCGAATCGGGGACGGCGGAGGAGGCGCGCGCCTTCGCCAAAGGGCTCCTCGCCGGGCGCGAGGCGACGCTCGTCGCATTTGCCGCCAAACTCGATCGCTGGGGGCGGCTCCTTGCCGACTTCGGCGTTTCCGAGGCCTCCGGCGGGGCGACCACGGCCGCCGCGGCGCTGCTTTCCCGCGGCTTTGCCCGCGTGAGGCCGGAATTCGAGACGCGGGGCTGCGTCGCCGACCGATTGGCCGCCGAGGCGAAGGCGCGCGTTGCGGGGCTTGGCCTATGGAACGATCCCGACTATTCCATCCTCGAGGCGGTCGACGCCGAAGAGCTCGCCCATCGGGACGGGCGTTTCGTCCTCGTCGAGGGAATCGTGCGCAGGGTTGGCTTCGGGCGCGCGCGACTTTATCTTGATTTCGGCGGACGGAGCGGATTTACCGTCGTCGTCGCGCGGAAATTGCAAGCCGCGTTCCAGAACGCCGGCGTGCCGCTAGGCGTCCTGGCGGGAGAGAGCATTCGGGTGCGCGGCGTGTTGGACGATCGCTTCGGCCCAAGGCTGGAGGTCGCCGAGCCGCTCATGATCGAGCGTCTGGGCCGAGCCGAGACGAACCAGAGGACCGGGCCGGGCGGATGATGAGGGCTGAAGGCGAAACGAGACGAGCGGGCGCCGCGTCGGGCCTTGGGGCGTTGGCGCGCCGGGCCTTTGCCGCCGCGCTGGCCCTGCTGGCGGTCGGTTGCGCCGCGATCGACCCGCCGCCGACCGCCAC
The DNA here is from genome assembly GCA_963755075.1 of uncultured Alphaproteobacteria bacterium. Classification (GTDB taxonomy): domain Bacteria; phylum Pseudomonadota; class Alphaproteobacteria; order Rhizobiales; family Beijerinckiaceae; genus Roseiarcus. Next base: position 1,402 of record CAVWKL010000088.1, on the reverse strand, counting down.
GGGCGTCAGCTTCGCCCCGGCTGCGGCGCCCCAGACGACCGGCGGCGGGCCGACGAGCCCCGAGCGCAAGCGCTTGATCGACGCCTTCGGCGGCGAATACAGCGCGCCGACGACCGAGCGATATGTGAACGAAATTCTGGCGCGTCTGGCGCCGGCCAGCCAGACGCCGACCGAGCCCTATCGCGTCACGATCCTCGATTCGCCCGTCGTCAACGCCTTCGCGCTGCCTTCGGGCGACATTTTCGTCACCCGCGGCCTGCTGGCGCTCGCCAACGACGGCTCTGAAGTCGCCGCGGTGATGGCGCACGAAATCGCCCACGTGACGGCCCGCCACGCCGCCCAGCGCGCCGAACTGGAAAAGACCGCCGCGCTGTTCACCCGCGTGTCGTCGCAGGTTCTCGATCGCCCGCAGGAGGGCCAAGAGGTCGAGGCGCGGATGAAACTGTCGATTGCGCGGTTCTCCCGTCAACAGGAGTTCGAGGCCGACCAGATCGGCATCGGCGTCATCGCCAAGGCCGGCTACGACCCTTACGCCGCCTCGCGCTTTTTGACCTCGCTCGGGCGCTGGAGCGCTTTGCGCGCTTCGCTGATCGGTCTCGGCGACGCCGACAAGCCCGACATGCTGGCGACCCATCCCTCGACGCCGGAGCGCATCGCTCAGGCGGTCGCCGAAGCGCGCCAGGTCGGCGCGCCGGGCGTCGGCGAGACCGACCGCGACGCCTATCTGACCGCAATCGATGGCATCGCTTACGGCGACGACCCGACGCAGGGGCTGGTGATCGGCGACCGCTTCCTCCACCCCAAACTCGGTTTCGCCTTCGCCGCGCCGGAAGGTTTCGCGCTGGAAAATCAGGCGGCGCCCCGGGCCTTTGCGAAAGCCGGCGGGTATTCCGGGCCAGGGCTGCTCTCCGCCCCACTACCGCGCTTGGCAGGCGAACAGGCGCACGAAATCGTTGTGGAAAATGGGATGGCCGCTCCACACCCGACTGGCTCGGTCGCGCCAGGCCGCATCCGTATCCTTGGCCACCACCATGTCGATCGCCAGACTTCGACAGGCGGCCTCGAGCGCCTGCATCCCGCCGCCGGCGAACAGGCTGGAAGCGGCCGCCATCGGCGGGGCGCATTCACGCGGGTCGCCGCCAAACACGGTGGCGCACTCCGCGCCCAGAGCGGCCGTCTGGCGGTGGCCGTATGCGCCGTAAAACGTGTCCTGGTAGTCAGGGTTCCGGATTCTGCTGGATCACGGCCGTCTCGGGAGTCCGGGCGCGGAGCCATTCATAGGCTTCGCGGTTGGCCGCGTTGCGCAAACCGAAAAGCCGGTCGCCCGCCAGCCAGGCGATCTGGGGGACCTTGCCGGCATCCGACAGCACCGGGTAGAATCGCAGGATCGCCAGGTCGTAAA
>CAVWKL010000087.1:0-10160 GCA_963755075.1 uncultured Alphaproteobacteria bacterium | reverse complement strand
TCCTTCTTGCTCCCTGGGGAGAGTTTTCGCATGCGCTATCGACCGCTCGGCCGCACCGGCCAATTCGTTTCGGAAATCTGTCTGGGCACGATGACCTTCAGCGGCGGCGCGGGCTTCTGGCGCGCTGTCGGGACCGTGGATCAGAAGGGCGCGACGGCGCTGGTTGCGCGGTCGCTCGAGGCGGGCGTCAATTTCATCGACACTGCCGACGTCTATTCGGAGGGTCAATCCGAAGTCATGCTCGGCCAGGCCCTGCGCGACCTCAAGGTCAATCGCGAGGACGTCATCGTCGCGACCAAAGTGCGCGGCCGGACCGGGCCGGGCCCCAACGCCGTCGGGCTCTCGCGCGGCCACATCTTGGACCAGATCGCCGGCAGCCTGAAGCGGCTCGGTCTCGATCATGTCGACCTCTACCAGATCCACGGCTTCGATCCGGCCACGCCGATCGAGGAGACGCTGCGTGCGCTGGACGACTGCGTTTCGCGCGGGCTGGCGCGCACCATCGGCTGTTCCAACCTCGCGGCCTGGCAGATCATGAAGGCGCTGGGGATTTCCGAGCGACGCGGCTTCGCGCGCTTCGAGACGGTGCAGGCCTATTACACCATCGCCGGGCGCGATCTCGAACGCGAGATTCTGCCGCTGGTCGAGGACCAGGGCCTCGGCGTGATGGTATGGAGCCCGCTGGCCGGGGGGTTGCTGTCGGGCAAGTTCACCCGCGACGGCTTGAAGCCGAGCGACGCGCGGCGCGCGTCCTTCGATTTCCCCCCCGTCGATCGCGAGCGCGCCTTCGACATCATCGATGCGATGGGGCCAATCGCCAAGGCGCATGACGTCTCGGTGGCCCGCGTCGCGCTCGCCTGGTTGCTTCAGCGCAAGGGCGTGATGAGCGTGATCGTCGGCGCCAAAACCAACGCGCAACTCGACGACAATCTCGCCGCCGTCAAGCTGACTTTGAGCGCCGAGGAGATTGCGACGCTCGACAAGGTCAGCGCGCTGGCGCCTGAGTATCCCGGATGGATGGTCGCACGGCAGAGCGAGCAGCGCTGGCCGGCGCCGACGGATTAGGGCTCAGGCGGCGCCTCGCGCCCGCCGGTCGAGAGAGGCTTCGGCGAAGAGGCCCGGCACGACATAGGCCACCGCGACGGCGGCAAAGAGCGCCAAGGCGCTCAAGGGGCTGACCGCGGCGACCGCGATCGAGGTGAAATAGACGCTGATGGCGACGATGTTTTGCCGCACGCGCGCGCGCGCCGCCTTGGCGAATTGCGCGTCGTCGCGCCTCTGGGCGACGATCGTCGCGAACGTCAGGGAGAAGGCGAGGCCGCAGACGAATTGCAGGGCCGCATAGATCATGGTCGGAAAGGGCGCGAGATGCGTCGCGCCGACATAGGCCGTGGCGAAGGGAACGAGCGAGAGACAGAAGAGTAGGGTGTTGTTCGCCCAGATGAGGCTCGCCGTCGCGCGCGGCGCGGCGGCCAAAATGCTGTGATGATTGATCCAGTAGGTGGCGATGAACGCGAAGCTGACGAGATAGATCGAGAAACGAGGGCCACAGCTTGATCAGGTCCGCGGGCTCGGCGCCCTCCGGCGCTTTCAAGTCGAGCACCATGATCGTGATGATGACGGCCATCACGCCGTCGGAAAACGCTTCGAGCCGCGCTTTGGAGAATGGAGCCACCAATTCCGCCATCGCCCTTCTCCGTTTGCCGAAGCCGCGCTTGCATGGCGGCGGGGCCACAATAGTTCGTTCCGCGCCGCCGCGGCAAGAACGCCCGCGCTTCCGTTCCGCCTGAAAACCGCTAGAGTGCTGCGCTCGCGCGTGGACGGCAATAGGAGGCTGCAATGGGCCGCAAGATTTCCTGGGGGGTGCTCGGAGCCGCCAAGATCGGCGTCGAGAAGGTCATTCCCGCGATGCAGCGCGGCGAGGCTTCGCGCGTCGACGCGATCGCCTCGCGCGACATCGCCAAGGCGCGCCGGGCGGCCGCCGAACTCGGCATCGCCAAGGCCTACGGATCCTACGAGGAACTGCTCGCCGATTCCTCGATCGAGGCGGTCTACAATCCGTTGCCCAACGAACTGCACGTCCCTTGGACGATCCGCGCGTTGGAAGCGGGCAAGCACGTGCTGAGCGAGAAACCGATCGCGCTCAACGCCGCTGAAGCGGGCGCGCTGATCGAAGCGCGGCAGCGCTCCGGCAAGCTCGTCGCCGAGGCTTTCATGGTGCGCTTCCACCCGCAATGGCGGCGCGCGCGTGAGATTGCGCGGTCGGGCGCGATCGGGGCGCCGCGCGCGATCCAGACGTTCTTTTCCTATCGCCTGACCGATGCCGACAATATCCGCAATCGGCCGCCCGGCGGCGGCGGGCTCTATGACATCGGCTGCTACGCGATCCTCACCGCGCGCTACGTTTTCGCCGCCGAGCCGACGCGCGTCGTCGCGACGCTGGACGTCGATCCCGGCTTCGGCACCGACCGGCTGGGGAGCGCGCTGATCGAATTTCCGGACGGCCGCCATCTGACCTTCACCTGCGCCACGCAGCTCGCCGACTATCAGCGCGCCACGATCGTCGGCGAATTGGGGCGGGTCGAGATCGCCATTCCCTTCAACGCGCCGATCGACCGGCCGACGCGGATCACGATCGACAACGGCGCCGATCTCGTGGGCGGGGCCGCGCGCGTCGAGGAGTTCCCAGTCTGCGATCAATACACGCTGCAAGGCGACGCCTTTTCGCGCGCGGTCCTCGACGGGACGCCGTTGGAGTTTCCCATCGAGGACGCCATCGCCAACATGCGGGTCATCGACGCCGCGTTCCGCTCCGCGCGCGGCGGCGGCTGGGAGACGCCGTGACGATCGGCGTCGCGACGCTCGGGTGGGATCGGCCGGCGAGGAGCGCGTCGGCCGCCGACGCGCCTCTAGACGACGACGATCTCGGCGCTCCGGACGCCGATGGCCGCCGCCAGCATTTTCAGGCGGTCGCCGACGACTTCGCTATCGGGCGCGCGCGCGGCGGCGCCGACTTCGAGGCGAACGCGGTCGGGCTCGATGCAAAGGCGCGCGCCGGCGAGCACCTCCGGCACAACGCCGGAAAAGCGGTAAGCCAGCAAGATCGCCCGGCCGAGGATCTGCGCGCGACGGCGCATCGTCGGCGTGAGAAGACGGCTCGCCGGATTGAGCCATGGCGCATTGGGCTCGCCGGCGTAGCGCGCGTGGGTCGCGGTGGCGATGAAAGCGCGCTCGGCGTGATCGACGCCGATGAACGGATACTGCAGCAGCAGGCGAAAGCTCTCCTCGGCGCGCAGATCCGGGTGAACGCGCCAGGCGATGTCGGAAAGCGCGCAGATCGCGACGCGCAGGCGCGTGTCAGCCGGCGTCTCGCCCGGGAAAAGATCGGCCGTCCAAGCCGCCAGCGCGGGGGCGAAGTCGGGCACCCGCGCCCCCGGCAGCCCGGTGAGTTGCGCGCCTTCGACAAGCGGGTCGAGATAGCGCTCCTGCTTGCTCAACTGCGAATAGAGGAACCCCTCCCGCAAGCCGAAAGCGGAAAACACGATCCGCTCGGGGGCGAGGCGCTTCAGCACGCGATCGAGTACGAACGCCGCCGCCGGCAACGTGCGGGCCCGCCGTTCGGGCACGCCGGGCATCGCGGCCAATCTGGCGGGCGTCAGCCGCAGCAGCGATTTTGCGAAGGCGCGCGCCGCCTCGGTCGGCAACGTGTAGCCGTGAACCACTTTGACCGGCGCTTCGACCGCTTCCAGGTGCGCCTTCGCCAGCGCGCGCCAGCCGCCGCCGACGGCGTAGAAGGTTGGCCGGACGAGCGCCGGCGGCAGGCTCGCCAGCAGCATCGCATCGATCCGGCGCTTGGCTTCGGTCACGCCTTCGGCAAGCATGGCCTCGACCGGCAAGGCGCCGAGCGGCAGGCTGACCCAACGATCGCCGACGCGATCGTCGAGCGCCTCGGCGATTTCGAGGCTGCCGCCGCCCATGTCGCCGATCGAGCCGACGGGGCGGAAGAAGCCGGAAATCACGCCCAGCGCAGCGAAGCGCGATTCCTCCGCGCCGCTGAGGATACGAACCTCAAGGCCGGACTCGGCGGCGATGGCGGCGGCGAGGGCCGGCCCGTTCGATGCGCGGCGGATCGCCTCGGTTCCCGTCGCGTCGATCTTGCTGACGCGCATCGCATCGGCGATGGCGCGAAACCGCCGCACCGCCTCGACCGTGCGGCGAAAGCCCTCGGGCGCGATCGCGCCGGTTTGCGCCAGCCCTTCGCCGAGGCGACACAAAGACTTCTCGTTGAAGCGCGCCAAGGGCGCGCGGCCGAGTTGGTCGTAAACGACGAGCCGCACCGAATTCGAGCCGATGTCGACGATGGCGTAGGGCGCGCGACCCACGCGTCCGGCGCGTTCGGGATTGATGTCGAGCGGCCGCAACACGGCCTCGCCCGAGCCGACGTTGTCGTTGACCATCGCCTCGCCTTTCGTCCGGGCGCGATCATGCGCCCCGATCAAGGGCGTGTCTAACCGAATGGCGGCCCGCCCCGAGTTGAGCGATCGCAATCGGCGAGGGCCGTTCGGCGTGGACGGAATCCAGCGAACCCTGCGGAAAAGACATTCGGCTATGAGAGAGGGCCTCGCTCGACTGGAGCCGCCGAGGCGCGGGACGCGGGGCGCGAGCGCGCAGTCCGGTCCGCGATCACGGACGTTCAATGGCTTGATTGCGCTTTTGTGTCCCCGTTGCGGCCCTTGTCGGCACAATAAACTAGAACGAAATGTGGAATTATCGCACGCGGCCGTCATGCCTTCGTGTCGGCACGGCGAAGTTTATCCCTGACGCTTTCGGTCGCCGAGGGTGAGCCGGCGCCGACCCAAGAGCCGGCGCCGGCCTCGTCCGCAAGCGGATGGGCTCAGTAGTCCATGCCGCCGCCCGGCATCGGCGGCGGCGGCGTTTCCTTCTTCGGCTTCTCGGCGATCATCGCCTCGGTGGTGATGAGCAGGCCGGCGACGGAGGCCGCGTCTTGCAGCGCGGTGCGCACGACCTTGGTGGGGTCGATGATGCCGAGCTTGAAGAGATCGCCGTATTCGCCGGTCTGGGCGTCATAGCCCCAGGCGTAATCCTTGTTCTCGAGGATCTTGCCGACCACGACGGACCCGTCGACGCCGGCGTTCTCGACGATCTGCCTCGCCGGCGTCTGAATCGCCTTGCGGACGATCTCGACGCCGGTGCGCTGATCGGCGTTGTCGAATTTCACGCCGTCCAGGGACTTGGCCGCGCGCAGCAACGCGACGCCGCCGCCCGGCAGAACGCCTTCCTCGACCGCGGCGCGGGTGGCGTGGAGCGCATCTTCGACGCGATCCTTCTTCTCCTTGACCTCGACCTCGGTCGAGCCGCCGACGCGGATCACCGCAACGCCGCCGGCGAGCTTGGCCAGACGCTCCTGCAGCTTCTCCTTGTCGTAGTCGGAGGTCGTCTCCTCGATCTGTGCCTTGATCTGCGCGACGCGGCCCTCGATGTCCTTCTTCGAGCCGGCGCCGTCGACGATGGTGGTGTTCTCCTTCTCGATGCGCACCCGCTTGGCCTTGCCGAGCATCTGGAGGGTGACGTTCTCGAGCTTGATGCCGAGATCCTCGGCGATCATCGTGCCGTTGGTGAGGATCGCGATGTCTTCGAGCATCGCCTTACGGCGATCGCCGAAGCCGGGCGCCTTGACCGCCGCGACCTTCAGGCCGCCGCGCAGCTTGTTGACCACCAGGGTGGCGAGCGCCTCGCCCTCGACGTCCTCGGCGACGATCAGTAGCGGCTTGCCGGACTGCACGACCGCCTCGAGCACGGGCAACATCGCCTGCAGGCCGGTCAGCTTCTTCTCGTGAATGAGGATGTAGGGATCCTCGAGCTCGGCCACCATCTTTTCGGCGTTGGTGATGAAATAGGGCGAGAGGTAGCCGCGGTCGAACTGCATGCCCTCGACGATGTCGAGTTCGATTTCCAGGCTCTTGGCCTCTTCGACGGTGATGACGCCCTCATTGCCGACCTTGTCCATCGCCTGGGCGATCATCTTGCCGATGAACTTGTCGCCGTTGGCGGAGATCGTTCCCACCTGGGCGATTTCGTCGGACTTGGTGACCTTGCGGCTGTTCTTCTCGAGATCGACGCGAATGGCTTCGACCGCCATATCGATGCCGCGCTTGACGTCCATCGGATTGGCGCCGGCGGCCACCGACTTGCCGCCCTCCTTGACGATGGCGTGGGCGAGAACGGTCGCCGTCGTCGTGCCGTCGCCGGCCGCATCGCTCTGCTTCGAGGCCACTTCGCGCACCATCTGCGCGCCCATGTTCTCGAACTTGTCGGTCAGTTCGATTTCCTTGGCGACGGTGACGCCGTCCTTGGTGACGCGTGGCGCGCCGTAGCTCTTTTCGAGCACGACGTTGCGGCCTTTCGGCCCAAGCGTCACCTTGACCGCGTTGGCGAGAATATCGACGCCGCGAAACATTTTCTCCCGCGCGTCCTGCGAGAACTTGACTTCCTTAGCGGACATTTTGTCTCACTCCATAAGACATGAGATGGCAAGCGACCCCCGGCCCCTGGATCAGGCGGCCTTGCGGGAGGGAGCGGCGGCGCCTTCGATGACGCCCATGACGTCGCTCTCCTTCATGATCAGAAGCTCTTCGCCGTCGAGTTTGATTTCCGTGCCGGACCATTTGCCGAACAGGATGCGGTCGCCGACCTTGACGTCGATGGGGATGAGCTTGCCGCTCTCGTCGCGGCCGCCGGGCCCGACGGCGATGACTTCGCCCTCTTGCGGCTTTTCCTTGGCGGTGTCGGGAATGATGATCCCGCCCTTGGTCTTCTCTTCGGCGTCGATGCGCTTGACGACCACGCGATCGTGCAGCGGGCGAAACTTCATGCGTTCCTCCTTTGTTGAAAAGGCAAACTGGACGTCGGAGCCGCGGGCTCCGGGACACCACAATTGGGAAGCGCGTTTTTACCTTGCAAGGGGCCGCGGAAGAAAAATTAGCACTCGCCGCAATGAGTGCTAACAGATTGAAATCGCTTCATAATCCGCCATGTTTCCGCTTGCGGGCGGACGCTGGAGGCGCCAACATCGCGACGATTCGACGCAAGGGAGAGGCGCCATGGCCTCATTGGAATTTCGCCGCCAGCTCGCGGGGTTCGGGCTGACCACCGCCAACATCCTCTATCGCCTGCCCGACCACCCGGGAGTGCTGCAGAGCTTCATCTGGCAGCGGCACGATCTCCACCCTCATTTTCCCGAACTGCGCAAATTCCTCGAATTCTGGCGCCGCGAGCTCGACGGCGTCCTGCACTCCGTCGTCGTCGCCCACGCCGGGCTGATCCGGCCGGCCGAGTTCAAGGCGGTCGACGGCGAGTTCCGGCTGAACTGAGGGCGACAGAGAGCGTTGCATTGAGACGAAGTCGACGACGCTCTGGGCCGTGTCATTCCCGCGAAAGCGGGAATCCAGCGGGGACGGGGCGCTGCAGCGGCCAAGCCTGGATTCCCGCTTGCGCGGGAATGACATTGCCGGCGATTCGATCACGTTGCGTGTTGCTCTGGGGCAGGATGACGGGTTGATCGCGAAACCCGGCGCCGACTGTCGAGGGGACTGCGACCGGCCCCGACCGCAGGCTCGAACCGAGAAGCCGCCGCAATTCGCCGTCGATCTTTTGGATGCGCAAATTCCGATTGACAGCCCCTTTCAATCGGAAATGCGGCCGATCAAGAGATCGCTGGCGAATTGCGGCGGTCGGAATCGTGGCCAGCATCAACTGGGCGGGTTGCCGGCGCGAATGCGAATTCGGGAATCAGTAAGCTGGTGCGTATCTGACGTAATCTGGGAGAGGGGACTTGTTCCCACGGGCCACCGCCGCATCAGGTTCGGAACCTTCTTCGACGACCGGCCGCCTGCGGCCATCCCGCTTCGACGCCGTCACGACCCCCGGCTCAGGGGCGCGAAGCGCCCACGACCGCCTTCCCTCCGCGCCCCGCCCGTGGCAATAGGCGTTCCCCCTAGAGATTGGAGCCCGCAAGCTATGCCCCTGGCCAAGGCGCGCGGCGAGCCGACGCCGCCGATCGCCGACAAGCGGCCGCAAGAGAACCAGGCGCACGGCGTCGCCTGGATCGACGACTATGCCTGGATGCGAGCCGAGAACTGGCGCGAGGTGCTGCGCGACCCCGATGCGCTGCCGGCCGACATTCGCGCCGCTCTGGAGGCGGAGAACGCCTATGCCGAGGAGATTCTCGGGCCGACCCGCGCGCTGCAGCGGCAACTCGTTCGCGAGATGCGCGCGCGGTTCAAGGAGGACGACAGCGAGGTTCCCCAGTCGGACGGCCCCTACGCTTACTACTCGCGCTTCCGCCTCGGCGGCCAGCATCGCATCTTCTGCCGCCGGCCGCGCGCCGGCGGCGGCAAGGAGACGATCCTCATCGACGGCGACGAGCGCGCCGTCGGCAAGGCGTTCTTCCAGCTGGCGGGGGCGCGCCATTCACCCGACCATGGCAAATTCGCCTGGAGCGCCGACGACAAGGGCTCCGAGGTCTATGCGATCGCGGTGCGCGACGTCGCGGCGGGCGCCGATTTGCCCGACCGCGTCGAGAACGCCGCCGGCGCCCTCGTGTGGACGCGCGACTCGACCGCCTTTCTCTATGTCGCGCAGGACGACAACCATCGCCCCTGGCGGGTGATGCTGCATCGCCTCGGCGCCGCGCAGGGCGACGACGCCGTGGTCTTCGAGGAGGTCGATCCCGGCTGGTTCATCTCGATCACGCCGACGCGGCTCGGCCGCAGCGCCATCATTTCCGTGCATGGCCACGACGCCTCCGAGGCGCGCGTCGTCGATCTCGACAACCCCGCCGCGCCGCCCCTCTTGGTCGCGCCGCGCCGGCCGGGCCTGCGCTACGAGGCGATGGACCACGGCGACGTCTTCATCATCAAGACCAACGCCGGCGGCGCGCGCGACTTCAAGGTCGTGACCGCGCCGCGCGCGGCGCCGGGCGAGGCCAATTGGCGGACCTTCGTCGAACACAAGGAAGGTCGCCTCATCGAGAGCGCGGCGCTGTTTCGGGATTACCTCGTGCTGCTGGCTCGCGAGGACAACGTCCCGCGCCTGATGATCCACGAGTTCGCCAGCGGCGCGATGCACGAGATCGCCTTCGAGGCGCAGACCTATTTCCTCCGGCTCGAGACGGTCTACGAGTTCGACGCGCCGGTGTTCCGCTTCAGCTTCTCCTCGATGGCGTGCAGCCAGGAGATCTATGACTACGACGTCGCCGCACGCCAGCGCATCCTGCGCAAGAAGCAGATGACGCCGAAGGACTTCGACGCCTCGGCCTACGTCGCGCGCCGGGTCTTCGCCCGCGCCGACGACGGCGAGCGCGTGCCGATCTCGCTGCTCTATCGCCGCGGCGCGCCGCTCGACGGCACGGCGCCGATGCTGATCTACGGCTACGGCGCCTATGGCCAGGTGATGGACGCCAACTTCTCGACCAATCGGCTGTCCCTGGTCGACCGCGGCTTTGTCTACGCCATCGCCCACGTGCGCGGCGGCGCGGAAAAGGGCTGGCGCTGGTACGAGGACGGCAAGCTCGCCCATAAGCCCAACACGTTCTCCGACTTTCTCGCCGCCACGCGCCATCTCGTCGCCGAAGGCTTCGCCGCCAAGGACCGCGTCGTCGCCCATGGCGCGAGCGCCGGCGGCATGCTGATGGGCGCGATCGCCAACGCCGCGCCGGAGCTTTACGCCGGCATCATCGCCGACGTGCCCTTCGTCGACGTGCTCGCCACCATGCTCGACGAGAGCCTGCCGCTGACCCCGCCCGAATGGCTGGAATGGGGCGACCCGATCCGCAGCCCCGAGGCCTTCGCGACGATCCGCGCCTACAGCCCTTATGACAATGTCCGCGCCCAGCGCTATCCCGCGATTCTGGCGCTCGCCGGGCTGACCGATCCGCGCGTGACCTATTGGGAACCGGCGAAGTGGGTCGCCAAATTGCGCGCTTCGATGACTGGCGGCGGCCCTGTCCTGCTGCACACCGCGATGGAGGCGGGCCACGCCGGCGCGCCGGGGCGCTTCGACCGCCTCGACGACGTCGCGCGCGCCTACGCTTTCGCCATTGTCTGCGCGAGCGGGCAGATCGGCGAGGGCGCGGGCTGAGA
>CAVWKL010000086.1:0-18849 GCA_963755075.1 uncultured Alphaproteobacteria bacterium | reverse complement strand
GTGAAGCGCACGCGCAATCCGGACGTCGTCTTCCTTGAACGCCTGCAGCACTTCCTCAAGGAGTCTGAACGCGCCGGCGTGACGGTCCTCCTGGCGGGCGTTCGTCCCGACCTTGCGGTCGCGATGCGCAACGTCGGATTCTCGGACTGGTTCCCCGCGCACCGTGTTTTCCAGGAGGACGACACGACCTTCTCGGCGACGCTCAGGGCGGTGCGGAGCGCGCGTTTTCCCTCCTCGGGACCGCGGGGACCGGTACACCGTCCACGGACCGCTCTACCGGAGGGGCGACGGGTCTTCGCCAATCTCAGCGTCGAGGAAAACCTCAAGACGCCGCTCGAGCGGGCGGGGCCATGGACGATCGCCCGGGTCTACCAGCTCTTCCCGGGGCTTGCCGAGCGTCGGCGGAACCGGGGGCGTCAGCTTTCCGGCGGCGAGCAGGAAATGCTGGCGATCGCGCGGGCTCTGATGCTCAATCCGCGACTGCTCGTGCTCGACGAGCCGTCGCAGGGCCTTGCGCCGCTCATCGTCAGCGAGGTCTTTCGCATCGTGGCGTCGATGCGCGACGAGGGGATATCGGTTCTGCTCGTCGAGCAGAACGCCCGCTTGAGCTTGGACATCGCCGACCATGCCTATGTGCTCGACAACGGCGCCATCGTACACTCCGGCCCGGCGCGAGAGCTGGCGCGCGACGAAGCGCGCGTCCAGGCGCTGGCCGGCGTCGGCGGAGGGGACTGGGCGCGGATCTGACCGCCTGAAGCCGCCAACGGCGTTCTGCGGCTAGCGCTTTCCGAGGCTTGGCGCGAAAAAATGCGGGCCCGCCCGCGTTTCATGAAACCGTCGCAGTCTTCGCCGACGAGGAGAGCCAAGACGTTTTGTCGATGGAGGGAATGCCTTGCGAATTCTGGCCCTGCCGTTTACGCCGCAATTCATCGCTCTGACGCTGTCGGTCCTGATCACCCTCGCTCTCGCGGCGGCGATCGGCGCATCGATGATTTCCGCTTGGGACGCGCCGCTGTTCGTCGGTCTGGCGCTGTTCGGCGCCCTGTCGCTGCTCGGAGTCCATGATCTCGTGCAGAAGCGCCACGCGGTGCTGCGCAATTATCCGATCTCGGCGCATTTGCGCTTTCTGCTCGAGGAATTGCGCCCGGAGATGCGGCAGTATTTCTTCGAGAGCGAGACCGACGGCTTGCCGTTCTCGCGCAATCAACGCGCCATCGTCTACCAGCGCGCCAAGATGGCGCTCGACAAGCGGCCGTTCGGCACGCAACTCGACGTCTACGCCCAGGGCTACGAATGGTTGCGCCACTCGATCGCCCCGAAGCCGATCGCCAGCGAGCCCTTCCGCATCGCGGTGGGCGGTCCTGACTGCGTGCGCCCCTATTCGGCTTCGGTGTTCAACATTTCAGCGATGAGTTTCGGCGCCCTCAGCGCCAACGCCATTCTCGCGCTCAACAGAGGCGCGGCGCTCGGCGGCTTCGCCCACGACACCGGCGAAGGCGGCTACAGCCCCTATCACCGCGCGGGCGGCGGCGACGTCATCTGGGAGATCGGCTCCGGCTATTTCGGCTGCCGCCGGGCCGACGGCGCCTTCGACGCCGACACATTCGCCGCGGCGAGCGCCAACGATCAGATCAAGATGATCGAGATCAAGCTCAGCCAGGGCGCCAAGCCCGGCCATGGCGGCGTGCTGCCGGGCGCCAAGGTCACGCAAGAGATCGCCGCGATCCGCGGCGTTGCCATGGGCGCGGATTGCCTCTCGCCGGCGCGCCACTCCACATTCTCGAATCCGATCGAGATGATGCGATTCATTGCGCGCCTGCGCGACCTATCGGGCGGCAAGCCGGTCGGCTTCAAGCTCTGCGTCGGCCACCCCTGGGAATTCCTGGCGATCTGCAAGGCGATGCTCGAGACCAACATTCGGCCCGATTTCATCGTTGTCGACGGCAAGGAGGGGGGCACCGGCGCGGCGCCGCTGGAATTTGCCGATCGCCTGGGGATGCCGATGCGCGAGGGGCTGGTGTTCGTGCGCAACGCGCTCGTCGGCGCGGGCCTGCGCGATGCGATCCGCCTCGGCGTCTCCGGCAAGATCACCAACGCCTTCCACATGGCCAGCGCGATGGCGTTGGGCGCGGACTGGTGCAACGCCGCGCGCGGCTTCATGTTCTCGCTCGGCTGCATTCAGTCCCTGAGCTGCCACACCGACCGTTGCCCGACCGGCGTCGCGACGCAGGACAAGACCCGCGCTCGCGCTCTCGTCGTCGAGGATAAGACCGAGCGCGTCCGAAATTTTCATCGCTCGACGCTGCATGCCCTGGGCGAGCTGACCGCCGCGGCGGGGCTCGACCATCCCCGCGATTTTCGTCCGTTCCATTTCTCCCGCCGCGTCGACTCGCGCCAGGTCATGACCTTCGCCGAGCTCTACCCGATGCTCGAACCGGGGAACTGATCGCCGGCGCCCGCGACGAATCCTTGCGCAAGCTATGGAACATGGCGCGGCCCGACACCTTCGCCGCCGCCACGTAATCATTTCCGCGGGGTCGGCGCCGGCGCGTTCAAGCCACCAGTGGGATCAAGTCGTCGCGGCCGAAATTGACCGCGATCGGCGCGCCGCGAGCGGGAAGGTCATTCGCGCCGCTGTTGAAGGTGTCGACGATGATGGCGGCTTGCGCCAGGCGCACCCGCACCCGCACCACCGCGCCGAGAAAGGCGACGTCTTCGATGATGCCGGCGAGCGTGTTGCGACCATCGTCGCCCGCGCCGAGGCGCAGCGCCTCCGGCCGCAACGCCATCGCCAGGACATCGCCGGGCTTTGCGCCGTTGAGCTTGCGCCGCGTCGTCGCGCGTTGGCCGTCGATGTCCACCGCGCCGACCGAGGCGTCGACGATCTTGCCGTCGATAAGATTGAGCGTGCCGATGAAGGAGGCGACGAAACGGGTGCGCGGCGCATTGTAGATTTCGCTCGGCGCCCCGACTTGCTCGATCGCCCCCTCGTTCATCACGACGATGCGGTCGGACATCGAGAGCGCTTCCTCCTGGTCGTGGGTGACGAAAATCGTGGTGATGCCGAGCTTGCGTTGAAGCGCGCGGATTTCCTCGCGCAACGAGACGCGGATGCGAGCGTCGAGGGCGGAGAGCGGTTCGTCGAGCAAAAGAATTTGCGGGCTTGGGGCGAGCGCGCGGGCAAGCGACACGCGCTGCTGCTGGCCCCCGGACAGCTGGTAGGGATAGCGCTCGGCCAGGTGCGGCAGCTTGATCATCGCCAGCATTTCGTCGACCCGCGCCTTGATCTCGAAAGTCGACTTTCCCGCGACCTTGAGGCCGAAGCCGATGTTCTGGGCAACCGTCATGTTGGGGAACAGCGCGTAGGCCTGGAACACCATGCCGATCGCGCGGCGATTGGCGCGCAGGCTGGTGACGTCTTTGCCATTGATGAGGATCGAACCGCCCGTCGGCGATTCGAAGCCGGCGATCATGCGCAGCGTCGTCGTCTTGCCGCAGCCGCTGGGACCGAGAAAGGTGACGAGTTCGCCGCGCTCGACGGAAAGGTCGAAATCCTTGACGACCGTGTTCGGGCCGTAAGCCTTTTGGATGCCGGTCAGGGTGAGGAATGACATCGCGGAAAATCCTAACGCTTGCCGGTGGAAATGCGCGGGCCGCCGCCGAACAGCTGAATGAGGCCCATACAGGCCCAGGTCAACGCGAAAGCCATGATCGCGAGCGCGGAGGGCTCGTAGGCGCGCGAGGCGCCGATCAGTTGCAGATAGGGGCCGAAGGCCGGGCGGTCGAGCAGGCTGGCGAAGGTGAACTCGCCGATGACGATGGCGAAGGTGAGAAACGCGCCCGACAGGATGCCGGAACGGATGTTGGGCAGGATGACGCGGAAGAGGATCGTGAACACGCCCGCGCCTTGACTCTCGGCCGCTTCCGTCAGCGTGCGCACGTCGATGGCGCGCAGGGCCGTTTCGACCGAACGGTACATATAGGGCAGGCCGAGGCCGACATAACCGAACATCAGCAACGCGTCGGCGCCGAGCGAGGTCGCAGTCAGCGGCAGGATCGAGGAGCTGCCGTAGAGCTTGATGTAGCCGAACACCAGCACGATCGCCGGAATGACCAATGGCAGCAACGTGATGAATTCGACGATTCCGCGCAGGCGCGGCAGCCTCAGCTGCACCCAGTAGGCGGTCGGCACGACGATGAGAATTCCGACGAGGATGGTGACCACCGCAAGGACCGTCGAGTAGAGAAAGGAGGCCTGGAACGTGCCGCTGGCGAAGACGACGCGATAGGCGTCGAAACTGTACTCGCCGCGCCGCATGCGCAACGAGAACTCGAAGGTCGCGATGAGCGGCGCGAGAAAATACGCGACGCCGACCGTCGCCGCCAGCCAGGCGCCGAGCTTGCCGCTCTTCATTTGAGCCACCGGTCCGAACGCGCGCGCAGGTAGAGATAGGCGAGGTTGGAGAGGCCGGTGATCGTCAACATGCCGAGCGCCAACGCATAGCCGAGGTTGGGATCATGCAAGACGTCGCCGCGGATCTGCGCATAGAGCAGGATCGGCACGATGTTGAGAAACGAGCCGGTCAGCGCATAGGCGGTGGCGATCGCGCCGAAGGCGTTGGCGAACAAGAGCAGCGAGGCGCCGAGGATGCTCGGCCACAGGATCGGCAGAACGACCATGCGCCAATATTGCAGCCGGCTCGCTCCAAGAATCTCGGCCGCCTCGCCCCATTCGCTCTTGATGCCGTCGATCGCCGGCGTGACGACGAGCACCATCAGCGGAATCTGAAAATAGAGGTAGGTGAGCGTCAATCCGGTGAAGGTGAAGAGATTGAAGCCGGCGGCGTAAATGTCGACGCCGACGTTCTTCAACACAAGCGTGACGAAGCCGATGCGCCCGAGCGTCGCCATGAAGGCGAAGGCGAGCGGCACGCCGGCGAAGTTCGACGCCACCCCGCTGAAGGTCATCAGGGTCGGCCGCAGCCACTCCGGCAGGCCGCCGCGCAGAACGGCAAGCGCCAGGACGAGGCCGATCAACCCGCCAAAGAAGGCCGAGGCGAGGCTGACCTCGATGCTGAGCAGATAGGACAGGCGGATCGAGGGCTGCCAGAGCCTCAGGATATTCTCGAAGGTGAACGCCCCGTCGTGATCCTGAAACGCGCCGATCAGCAGCGACACGGTCGGCACGATGAGGAACATCACCGCGAAGAGGAAGAACGGCGCGACGCCAAGCCACGCCGCCATATTGGGCATGCGAACGGAGCGAGCGGACGTTGCGGCGACGGCTGTCATTCGGCCTCGTTGGTCATGGAAGCGCCATATGCTCATCCGCCCTCGCGGGCCTCCCGCTCCCGGCGACGGGAGAAGAGAAAGACCCCTCTCCCTTACATGGGGAGAGGGGTCGGGGGCGAGGCGAACGCCTCAGCTGTCGGTTATTTCGCGACCGTTGCGCCGACGACCGCGTCCCATTGCTTGGCGATCACGTCCTTGGCCGCCGCTTGTTCGGCGAGCGTCGGGAACTTCGCCTTGGCGTAGCCCTCGGCCGGCGGCAGCGCCGCGAGAAGATCCGCGGGCACCTTCTTCGAGGCGACGAGGTCGTTGAAGCGGATCGGGTGGCAATAGCCCTTCAGCCAGCCGAGTTGGCCCTCGTCGGAATAAAGGTGCTCGAGCCACAGCTTGGCGGCGTTGGGATGGGGCGCGTAGGCGCTGATCGCCTGCACGTAGACGCCGGCGATGACGCCGGTCTTGGGCACCACGACGTCGACCTTCGGGTTGCCCTTCAGGTTGTCGCGCGCGGCGAGCGCGTTGTAGTCCCAGAAGACGAGGATCGGCGTCGTGCCTTGGGCGATCGAGGCGGCCTTGCCGATGGCGGGGACGAAGTTGCCCTGCTTGTTGAGGTCGGCGAAGAATTCGAGGCCTTTGGCGGCCGCCTTGGCCGCGTCCGCCTCGCCGCTCGACAGGCCGGCGGCGTAGACGCCCATCGTCGCCTGGTTCGAGGTGCGCGGATCGCCCGCGAGCGCAACCGTGGCCTTATACTCGGGCTTCAGGAGGTCGGGCCAATCGGTCGGCACGTTTTTCACGATGTCGGCGTTCACCGCGAAGGACAGCACGCCGTAATAGTCGCCGACCCAGTAGCCGTCGGCGTCCTTGGCGGAATCGGGAATCGTCGCCCAGGTCGAGACCTTGTAGGGGGCCAGCAGGCCGTCGGCCTTGGCGGAGGGGCCGAACGACAGGCCGACGTCGATCACGTCGGGCGCCTGCGGGCCTTTGTTGTCCTTGTTGGCCTTGATCGCCTCGACCTCGTCGCCCGAACCGCCGTCGGGGTTCAGTTCGTTGACCGCGAGGCCATACTTCGCCTTGAAGCTGTCGATCAGGGCGCCGTAACCGCACCAGTCGCGCGGCAGCGCGATGACCGTGAGCTGACCTTCCTTTTTCGCCGCCGCGACCAGGTCGTCCATGGGCGCGGCGAAAGCGGGAGCCGCCAACGCCAGAAGCGCGCCTGCGGCGATCGAGCTCAATAAAGCCCCGCGATAATTCAACAAAGTCTTGCTCATTGCGAATCCCCATTGTGGCCGCGCGTCAGCCAACCGTCACGCGACAGCTGGCCCTACGCCCGCGTTGTGACAACCGCGTGTCGCCGCCGAGGCGCCGTCCTTGCGTCCTCCTCACGCCGCTCAATCTCCAACGCCTTGAATAAGATTGCAATGCCCCAACCGGCGCAGCCGGTCGCCGGGAGCCTTCCGTATTGGCGGGACAGGGTCAAGCCGCGCCGGCTCGGCGTTCCCCTCGGCCGGCGAACGGCGATACCCCCGCCAAAGCGATGAAGGCGAAAGGCGGCAATTCCGGCGCCCGGACGCGCGCACGACAAACGACGCTGGGTAGAGCAAAATGTCGCACCCGGCGGCGAAGGCGGTCCGCGGCGTCGCCGCTCAAATTCTGATCTGCGCCGGCGACCGGCGCGCGTCGCTCACTTCTTCTTGTCCGAGGAACCCGCCTGCGGCCCCTGCTTAGCGAACGCGCTCGCGGCGCCGGCGCTGGCCACAGGCGACTTCGCCTTGTCTTTTTTCGGCTTCTTCGGTTCTTTGTTGCTTCGCAATTGTCCCTTGGCCATCACACGTCTCCAGGGCGCGCCGACGGCCCACTCGCCGTCGATCATTGATCGCACGGTTTCTTATAGCGCCATCCCTTCTTGCGCGCTATCGACGGATGACGGCTCTGCGCCGCTTGAAGTCGGCCCAACGCTCGCAGCGTTACGAGGCGCTCGGACGCCATGCCTCTGTTATGATAACGCCACTATCACGCCATCTTATCGACTAAGGTGCAGCCGTCGGGCGTGCCGCTCGAAACCGCCGATTGATCTCATCCTTTGCGCACAATTCTTACGTTTATCGCGGTCGTTTTGGTCGTGGCGCTGTCGGCGGCGCTCTTCGCGCCGTTTTTCATCGACTGGTCGAGCCATCGGGCCCAAATCGAGGCCGAACTTAGCGACATTGTCGGGGCGCGCGTCGTCGTCTCCGGTCCCATCGACATCCGCTTTCTGCCGACGCCCTCCTTGCAATTGAAGACCGTGACGATTGGCGAGGCCGACGGCGATGGCGCGCCGATTTTCACCTGCGAAAATGTGCAATTGGAGGCGGCGCTCACCAGTTTGCCGAGCGGACGGGCGCGCTTTACGCTGGCGCGTCTCGAGCATCCGGAATTGACGCTGTCGCGCGAGCCCGGCGGATCGCTCGTTCTGCCGCGGTGGCGCGTCAAGGCGCAGGCCGACCGCGTCGGGCTGGACCGCTTCATCGTCACCGACGGCCGGCTGCGCGTCGCCGACGGCGGCGCGGCGCCGCTCGAGGTCGCGCGGCTCGATTTGGACGCCAGCGCGGCGTCCCTGATCGGGCCCTACCGCGGCTCGGGCCGCCTGTCGACGCCAGGGGCGGCGCCGGCCGAATTCCATTTCGCCGCCGCCGCGCTGACGAATTCCGCGTTGCCGATCAAATTCGAGGTCGATCCGCCCGCGGGTCTGCCGAAAGGCGTTTTCGACGGCGCCTTCACGTTCTGGCGTCGCGCCGCCGACGCCGGCGTCGCGGTGAACTATTCCGGCGCCGCCGTCCTTACCGGATTGTCGGCGCTGACCGAGTCGGGTCCGCCGGCGCCATGGAGCGTCTCCGGCGTGCTTCGCGCCGACCTCGGCGGCGCGACGATGGACGATCTCACGCTGCGCTTTGGACCGGACGAGCGCGCGCTCGAGGCGAGCGGAACGGCAAGGTTGGAAATCGGCTCGCTCGCGAGCCTCTCCGCCGATCTGCAAGCCAAGCAACTCAACGTTGACGCGTTGCTGCGCGAAAAGGGCGAGGATTCGGTTTCGCCGGCGCGCGCCCTGGCGGCGCTCTCGCGGGTTCTGTCGCCGCTGAACGCTCGGGGCGGATCGCCGCTAGCCCTGCACGTCGCCTTTTCGACGCCGACGATGTTCGTGGGCGCGCAGACGTTGACCGACATCGCTCTCGACGCCAGGGGGGCGGCCGGGGCGCCGATCGAAGGCGATCTCGCATTGAGCTTGCCGGGACAATCCACGCTGCGCCTGTCGGGCGCGTTGGAGCTGGGCTCGGCGGCGGGGTTCAAGGGCCGGCTCGAAGCGCGCTTCGGCGATTTCGAGCAATTGCGCGATTGGGCGACGAAGGACGAACCGGAACTCGCCAAGCGGCTCTCGGCGCTCGGCGAGGCGCTGCCCTATCGCAAGGCGTCGGCGATCGGCGATGTCGAGGCTTCGGCGGTCGGGTTCGCCGCGCGCAACCTCCAACTCGTCGTCGACCGGACGGCGTTGAGCGGCGCGATGGCGTTTACGCGCGCCCTCGGCGACGAGCGCGGTCGCTTGTTCATGGATCTGCGCAGCGATGCGCTCGACGTCGACGCGCTGCCCAATCTTGGCGCGAGCGCCGACCTTCTCGGCGACATCGATCTTTCGCTCGCCCTCGATGCGGCCAAGTTGCGCGTCGCGCGCGTCGGCGAAGCCGCAATCGACAGCGGCTCCCTGTCGTTGAAAGTGACGAAGACCGGCGCCGATCTTTCCCTCGACCGCCTGTCCGTCGCCGGCCTCGGCGGCGCCACGGTCGAGGCCCGCGGAGCGTCGGGGTCGCAAGGACGATGGCTCACGCTGCAGCTCAAGGCGGAGAAACTGCGCGATTTTGCGACCTTGATCGCCCGCGTCGCGCCGGGACGCGCGAGCCGGTTGCTCCTCGAGCGCGCCGACGCGCTGTCGCCCGCGAAGGCGACCCTCGAGGCGCGCGCGTCGGGGCCGGGCGTGGGCGGAGGCCTTGCTCTCGACACGGTGACGGCGCAGGGCTCGGCCGGCCAGAGCCAATTCACCTTCCGGGCGGGGCGGTCGGCCGAGTCGAACGGCGGCATCGTGGCGACCTTGACGCTCGACGCGCCGGAGGGCGCGTCGCTGGTCGAGCAATTCGGCTTGAAGACGCCCTCGGTCTCAAGCGGGCGGGCGCGGATCGAGGCTTCGGCGAACGGGCGATTTGACAGCGGCTTCGACGCGCGAATTGTCGGCTCGATCGCGGGCGCGAATATCGCCTGGCGCGGGCGCGTCGGCCCGGAGGCGAAATCCAACGACGACGCGGTCTTATTCGGCGCCGCGAGCGTCAAGGCCGACAATATCATGCTCCTGTTGGCGACGCTCGGCCTTGCAACGACGCCCGCGACGCCGGTCGTTCCCGTAGATATCACGGGCGATTTGGTGCTGCGCGGCGGCGACGTCGGCTTTCCCCGTCTGACGGGAACCGTCGCCGGCGCAAAAGTGGCGGGGCAATTGCGCTGGCGTCCGGCGATCGCGCCGATCGCGCTCTCATCCATCGATCCCGATGTCGCGCTCGCGCAGTCGATCGCGGGCGAACCGCAGGCCGCGCCGAGGGCGCAGATCGACGGCGAGCTTTCGCTCGACCATGCGAGCCTCGCCGCGTTGTTCAGTTTGCCGCTGGGCGCCGCGCCGCCGGCCAAGCCCGGCGCGCCATGGACGGACGCGAAATTTCCGCCGCCGCTCGTCGATCCGCCGCCGCTCGACGTCTTGCTGAAGATCGGCGCGCTCGATGTCGTCGACGCCCTGCAAGCCCGCGGCGTGACGGCGCGCCTGAAGATGGATCGGGGACGCTTCGATATCGACGAGTTTGCGATGGACGTCGGACAAGGGCGCGCCTCCGGCCATTTGTCGCTGCGGCGCGACGGCGCGGTTGCGACCCTGACGGGGGAAACCTCGGTCAGCGCGGTCGCGGTGGATCGGGCCGGCCTCCGCGGTCGTTTCGCCGCCTCGCTCGCCTTTGCCGGCGCGGGGCAGAACCCCAGCGCGCTTCTCGCGGGGTTGGTCGGCGAGGGACAGATCGAGACCGCCGGTGTGACCGTTCCCCACCTCGATCCCGGCGCGTTGAACCGCGTCCTGGCCAAGGCGCAGGCGCCGGACGCGATGATCGACGAGACGAATATCGTTCATGCGCTCGGCGTCGAACTCGACAAGCAACCGATGAGCCTTCCCGACGCGGCGGCCCCGGCGATGATCAACGGCGGCGTCGTCTATGTTGGCCCCTTCGACGTGACCGGGCGGGACGGCGCCGTGTCGACCCGCGCCAACTTCGACCTGCGATCGCAGAATTTGACCATCCGAGCCACTTTCGCCGAGGCGGAAGGCGGGAAGTTTTGGAGCGGGCCGCCGCCGAGCTTCGCCGTCTCCCTGACCGGATCGGTCGACGCCCCGACGCGCGAGATCGACGCCGCGCTCCTCGCCGCCGGGCTCGCCGCGCAAGCGATCGGCCGGGAGAGCGATCGAATCGAAGCGCTCGAGGCGGACATCCGCGAGCGCGCCTATTTCAATCGGCGCCTGAAGGCGGAGCAATTCATGCGCCAACGCGAAGAGGAACTGGCGAACTATGCGGCCGATCAGGCGCGAATCAAGTCCGAGCGGGACCGCAAGCGCGTCGAGGACGAATTGCTCAAGGCGAGCGAGGCGCGCCAGAAGACGCCGGCGCCGCCGCCGCCCCCCGTTTCGCCAAGCGAGCCGCAGGCCGCCAACGACCCCGCCGCGATCGGCGCGAGCGCCTCCTCGCCCCCGCTCCCGGCGCCAAAACCCAAGGACGATCCGCCCGATCCGACCGCCAGCGGGCTCTACTGAAGCGCGCTTTCCAGCACGAAGACGCGGATCGCCAACGACAGGTTGGCCTCTCCGCGCGAAGCGTCGATATCGGCGATCAGGGCGCTGAGCGACTGTCCGCGCTTCATCGCGCGCGACTTCAGCTCGCGCCAAAAGGCGTGCTCGAGGGAAACGCTGGTGCGATGGCCTGAAATCGTCAGCGACCGCTTGACGATTCCTGCGCGCGGCGCCCGCGCTCCGGCGGAGGGCCTCACGCGTTGTCGTCCGGATCGGCGAGGCGATGGTCGTCGAGGCGACGTTCGACAAGTTCGCGCTCGGCCCGCGCTTTCCGCTTGGCCGCCTTGGGCACGCCGAAAGCGGTGCGATTGGCCGCCGCCGCGGCTTCGTCGCGCAGCCGGCCCTTGCGTTGGCGCGCGCCTCGAAGGTTGACGATTTCGCCCATCGGCGTCGTTCGGCCTCGGCTATTTCTTACGGAACGCGTCGATGGAAACGACCTTCGCGACCCCGCCGTCGTTCGCCTTCTCCGGGTTCTTCGTCGGACTCTCGACCGCTTTCGCCGCCGCCGGCTGGCTCGGTTTCGGCGCCGCGCCGACCGATTGGGGTCCGCCCTTCTTGCCCCCCTCGCGCCCGACCGGCGCTGGCTTCGCCGGCGCGGGCTCGGGGGGGATCCGCGGCTCGAGCTTGAAGCCGAACGGCACGGACGGGTCGCTGAACCCGGTGATGGAGTCGAAGGGAATGGTCAGCCGTTCCGGCTTGCGCGAAAAATTCAGGCTGACCTCGATCGCGTCGGCGGTCACCGCCAAGTCCCAGAACTCGTGCTGCAGAATGATCGCCATTTCGTCGGGATAACGCTGGCGCATCGCCGGGGGTATGACGACGCCGGGCGCCTGCGTCTTGAAGGCGATGTTGAAGTGGTGATCTCCGGGAAGGCCGCTGCGCGCGGCCTCGGTCACCACCTTGCGCACCACCGAGCGCAACGCGTCCTGCACGAGCAAGTCATAGCGGATGTAGTCGATCGACATGGCGTTCAGCGCTCGGAAGCCTTGCGCGAAAATTAACCGACAGCGGCCGCCCTGGCAATTGCCGCAGGAGAGAGAAAAGTGGAGGCTTCTGTTGCCAGGCGCCTCCGGACCCCGCCTAAAGGAGCAAACCCTTAGGGCTTGAATCCCAGTACCGGCGCTGCATTACGCAGCGAGGGCCACCGGAGCATAGTTGTCATTCGCAACTATAGGTTTGACCCGATAACGGCGGTATCATGCCGAGCGAAAGAGCACCCTTTACATCCCCCGTCGAACCTATTTCGCCCCCGCCGAAACCTGCTTCCCCGCGGGCTTGGGTGGAGGCGCCGGGTACCGCCCCCGGGTCCGAAAGACTTATTTCGATGTCCGCTTATCGCCATAGCCGCCTTGCGACGGCGACCCCAATATAGGGGCTGCCGGCGGATCTGCAAAGGGCCGTCGGGCTCCTGTGGAAAAACAGGGCGCGGCGGGCTCGCGCGCAAGTCCGGCGCACGCTCAAGCGCCGGTCGCTTTCACCAGCTTGTAGTCGATGGCGTCGACCAGCGCCTGAAACGAGGCGTCGATGACGTTCCCCGAGACCCCGACGGTCGACCAACGCGCGCCGCTGGAATCGCCGAATTCGATCAGCACGCGCGTCACCGCGTCGGTGCCGCCCTGAAAGACGCGCACCCGATAATCCAGGAGTTCGAGATCCTGGATGTGCCTCTGATAGACGCCGAGATCCTTGCGCAGCGCCAGATCGAGCGCGTTGACCGGGCCATTGCCCTCGGCCGCCGAAATCAGGGTCTCTTCGCCGATGCGGATCTTGACGATCGCCTGCGAAGCCGAATAGAGCGCGCCGGCGGAATTGAATTTGCGCTCGACGCTGACGTGGAAACTCTCGACGTCGAAAAACGCGGGCACCACGCCCAGGATGCGGCGCGCCAGCAGCTCGAAGGACGCCTCGGCCGCCTCGTAGGCGAAGCCCAGCGCCTCCCGATCCTTGACCTCGTCGAGCAGCCGGGAGAGCCGAGAGTCGTCGGCGCGCACGGCAATTCCCATGCGGGTCAACTGGGCGATGAGATTCGACCGCCCCGCCTGGTCGGAAATCAGAATTGCGCGCGCATTGCCGACGCTCTCCGGCGGCACGTGCTCGTAGGTGCGGGGATCTTTAGCCAGCGCGGAGGCGTGAATGCCCGCCTTGGTGGCGAAGGCCGAAGCGCCGACGTAGGGCGCGTGCCGGTTGGGGGCGCGGTTCAGCAATTCGTCGAACGCCCGCGAAATCGTGGCGATCTCGCGCAAGGACTCGGCGGAGACGCCGATCTCGAAACGCGCCGCCAGGTCGGACTTGAGCGCTAGCGTCGGGATCAGCGAGACGAGATTGGCGTTGCCGCAGCGCTCGCCGAGGCCGTTCAGCGTCCCCTGGATCTGTCGGACGCCGGCCCGCGCCGCCGCCAGCGAATTGGCCACCGCATTGTCGGTGTCGTTGTGGGCGTGAATGCCGAGGCGGTCGCCGGGGACGACGCGCGCCACTTCTGCGACGATGCGCTCGACCTCGTCGGGAAGCGAGCCGCCGTTGGTGTCGCACAGCACGATCCAGCGAGCCCCCGATCGATAGGCGGCGCGCGCGCAGTCGAGCGCGTAGGCGGGATTGGCCTTGTAGCCGTCGAAGAAATGCTCGCAGTCGACCATCGCCTCGCGCTCCGCGGCGAGCGCCGCCTTCACGCTATCTTCGATGCAGGCGAGGTTTTCCTCCAGCGTGCAGCCGAGCGCGACATGAACGTGATAGTCCCAGGTCTTGGCGACGAAGACGACGGCGTCCGCGTCGGCGGCGAAGAGCGCGGCAAGGCCGGGGTCGTTGGCGACCGAGCGGCCGGCGCGCTTGGTCATGCCGAAAGCGCAGAAGCGGGCGCGCTTCGTCGGCTTATGTTCGAAAAACCGCGTATCGAGCGGATTGGCGCCGGGATAGCCGCCTTCGACGTAGTCGACGCCGAGCCGATCGAGCAACTTCGCGATCTGGAGCTTGTCCTCGAGCGAGAAGTCGACGCCGGTGGTCAGCGCGCCGTCGCGCAGCGTCGTGTCGAAGAGATAGAGGCGTTCGCGGGTCATCGGCTCGTTCCTTCAGTGGCGCGTCGGCGAGGGCGCCTCGGCGCGGGTCGCCGCGAGGCGTTTGGTCATGGTCGTGTTCGCCAGCCACTGATCGTCGAGCTGAACGAGATTGCGCCGCTGGGCGGTAAATCCCTGGCGTTCGAAGAGGACGCGAGCCGTGTCGCTGACGTCGCTGGTCAAGCGCGTCGCGCCGCGCGCCCCGGCGAGCCGCGTAAGAGCGTCGATCAGCGCCGCGCCGAGGCCACGGCGGGCGAAGCGCGGATCGACGTAAATGAGATCGATGACGTCGGCGCCGAGGAGGCTGGCGAAACCGGCCGCTTCGCCCTCGACCAACGCAATGAGCGTCAAGGCCTTGGCGAGGCGCGCGGCGAAGGCCGCCCGGTCATCGGCCGTGGCCGCCCAGGCGTTGCGCTGGTCGGCGCTGTAGTCCTCGCTCGCCGTCTCCTCGATGCTGGCGCGAAAGATTTCGGCGCAGCGGTCGGCGTCGGCGGGCAGGTAGGGGCGAAGCGAAATCGCGCTCATCGCTTGAATTCCCATGTCGTGCCGTCCTTGGAGTCCTTGAGGACGACGCCGCGATCGGCGAGCTGGTCGCGCAGCCTGTCCGACTCCTTCCAGTTCTTTCCGGCTCGCGCGATCGCCCGATCGGCGATGATTTTCGCCACCCAGGCGGGATCGACCGCGGCCTCGTTCAAGGCCGAAGCCAGACGTTGGGATCGGGTCGGTTGCAGGAGCCCCAGCAGGTTGGCGCTGGCCTTCAGCATTCCGGCGTCGCCGACGGAGTCTACATGAGCCGCATCCAATTTTGTCGAATCGCGTTGGGCCGGGTGGGCGAGGCGGTGAAGTTCGGCGAGCGCCGCCGGCGTGTTGAGATCGTCGCAAAGGGCCTCTTCCACGCCGGGCGCAACCTCGCCGCCGGGCGGCGCGTCGCCGACGGCGTCGTACCAGCGGTCGAGCGTGCTTTCGGCTTCCTCGAGCGCCCTGACCGTCCAGTCGATCGGCTGCCGATAGTGGGTGCGCAACATCGCCAGCCGCAGCGCCTCGCCCGGCCATCGGCGCCCGCCGAACCGCGTCGTGCGCAGCAGCTCGTCGATGGTGACGAAATTGCCGAGGCTCTTCGACATCTTCTCGCCTTCGACCTGCAGAAAGCCGTTGTGCATCCAGACGTTGGCCATGCGCGGCGCGCCGAAGGCGCAGCAGGATTGGGCGATTTCGTTCTCATGGTGGGGGAAGACGAGGTCGACGCCGCCGCCGTGAATGTCGAAGACGTTCCTGCCAGGATCGTCGCAGGCGAGACCGCCGCCGAACGGCTGCAGCAACTTGGCCATCGACATCGCCGAGCACTCGATATGCCAGCCCGGACGCCCCGGCGCGGCGATCCCGCAGGGGCTCGGCCATCCCGGCTCGTTCGCCTTGGAGGGTTTCCACAGCACGAAGTCCATCGGATCGCGCTTGTAGGGGGCGACGTCGACGCGCGCGCCGGCGAGCATCTCGTCGAGCGAGCGGCGCGCCAGCGCGCCGTAACGCGGCGCGCCGGGAAGCGCGTCCATGGCGTTGGGGGAGAACAGCACATGATCCTCGGCGACATAAGCGACGCCGCGCGCCGCCAGCCTCTCGATCAGGGCGATCATCTCGGCGATGTGCGCGGTCGCGCGGGGCTCATGGGTCGGCTTCAGACAACCCAGCGCCTCGACATCCTCGTGAAACTGCCGCTCGGTCCCCTCGGTCACGCGCGCGATCGCCTGATTGAGCGGCAGCTCGGGGAAGTCGCGCAAGGCGCGCGCGTTGATCTTGTCGTCGACGTCGGTGACGTTGCGGGCGTAGACGACGGCGTTCGCTCCGAAGCCCAGCCGCAGCAGGCGGAACAGCACATCGAACACGATGACCGGGCGCGCATTGCCGATATGGGCGAAGTCGTAGACCGTTGGCCCGCAGACGTACATGCGCACCGCGCCCGGATCGAGCGGTTGGAAATCCTCCTTCGCGCGCGTCAGGGTGTTGTAAAACCGCAAGGAGATCGTCATCGGGGTTCCAAACTGGTCTCTTCAACGAGGGCGCGCGCAGGCGCCGGACCGGCCGGATGATCGCTTCTCTTCGAGGGTGAGAAATGGAGACGCGAACCAGCCAGCCAGGAGCTAGCGGCGAATGATAATGATCCGGCAAATGCTGGACAGGCGCGTCATGGGGGCATTCCTCTCGCAGGACCACGCCATTGTCAAGGTCGCGATTGCGCCCCGGCGCCGCCGTCGTTAACCGGATTTTATGGTTTCGCCACAAAAGTCATTTACCGAACTCCCTCGCCGCTTTCCCGATCCCTGATTCTCGAGTTGCTTCATGCGCCGTCTTCCCTTCGCGTCCGCCGCCCTGCCGATTTTCGTCGGTCTCGTCGCCTTGGCCGGACAGGTCGATGGCGGCCGCGCCGGAGAGTCGCATTCCTTCATCGTCGCCGCCAATGACGGCTACGGGGTCGAGGACTGCCTCGGCGAGGGCGGCGAATGCGGCCGCGTGGTCGCCGACGCCTGGTGCGAGGCGCACGGCCACGGCGCGGCGCTCACTTTCGGACGCGCCGACCATGGGGCTGCCCCTGCTGCGGACGGCGACGCGCCTTACGTCATCACCTGCGGCGATTAGCCTCGCGGCGCGATTTTCAGCGCAGGAAATCGGCGCATTTCGGCGGCTCGCCGCCGGCTGTCCCCCAAGGCTCGATCGGCACCGTCGAGGTGGAGTTCTTCGGCGATCCGTCGATCAGCTTATCAGTATAAGTCATATATATCAGGATGTTGCGCTTGACGTCGCAGCCGCGCACGATCTGCATCTTCTTGAAGAAGAGCGAGCGCCGTTCGCTGAACACGACCTCGCCTTGATCGAATTTGCTCTTGAACTTGATCGGGCCGTATTGGCGGCAGGCCAGCGAAATGTCGGACGTCTGTTCAGCCAATCCGAAGGCGCCGGCAAGGCCGCCTTTTTCTGGCGCCGTGTAATGGCAGGCGACGCCTTCGACCACCGGATCGTCGATGCCGTAGACGGCCAATTTATCGTTGGGGGTCAGCAACTTGAACGTTGTCGACTTGCGGAAGATGAGGTCGGGGTCGGCGGACTCGGCGAGCGCCGGCAGGGCGGCGGTCAGGGCGAACACGGCGCCGGCGAGGCCCAACACAATGCTGGATTTCATGTCGTTAGCTCCAAACAGTCGGCGCGGTCGACCCGAACGCCGCCAGCGCGTGCGCCGGCCGAAGGCAACATAGGCGCGGCGCGCCGTCCCGCAAGCGTCGGGACTGTCGCGCCGGCGACGCTCTCGGTCGCCGCAGGCCCGACCGTCGCCACAGCTCGCGTGGCGATTGCGCCGCTGGCGATAATATTCGAATTCGTATATTAACGACAAAAAAAATGCGCTGCGTTGGTGAACGAGAGGATAGGCGTGACCGAACCCGTCGGGCGAACGGAAATCGACGACCTGTTGCGCCGCGCCGCGGCGACGCAGCGTCTGGCGGTGGAGCGCGCGCTCGCCGAGGTGAAAGTCACGCCCGCCCAATACGCCGTCCTGAGCATCATCGCGCGGACGCCCGGCCTCAGCAACGCCGACATCGCCAAGATCGAGCGGCTGACGCCGCAGACGACGAGCGTCATCGTCGCCAATCTCGAACGCAAGCGCGCCGTGCTGCGGCGTGCGCACGAAACGCACGGGCGCATTCGTCGGGCGCAGGCGACCGAGACGGGGCTGAGGCTGCTGACGGAGTGTCGCGAGCGCCTTCGCGGTCCCTCTCGCCGGCTTTATGCGGCGATGCCGCCAGGCGGGGAGAGCTGGATCGAGGCGTGGCTGACCCGGCTGGCGGACGCCGAGGTTTGACCTCGGCGCGCGAAATTGCTCAAACCGCGACCAACGAACTTCTTTCATGCGTCGGACGCGGCTCGGTAAGGTGTCGAAATGAACGTCCTGATTCTCGGCGCCGGCGCACGCGAACACGCTCTCGCGCTCGCCATCGCCAAGTCGTCCCAGCTCGGCGCCCTCTTCGTCGCGCCGGGGAATCCCGGTTGCGCCGCCGTGGCCGAAAACGTCGGGCTGGACATCCGCGACCATCGTGCGGTCATCGCGTTCTGCCGATCGCGCGCCGTCGGCCTCGTCGTCGTCGGGCCGGAAGCGCCCCTGGTCGCGGGCGTCGCCGACGATCTCGACGCCGCCGGGATTCTTTGTTTCGGGCCCAGTCGGGCGGCGGCGCGGCTCGAAGGCTCGAAAGGCTTCACCAAGGACTTTTGCCGGGAATTCGGCATTCCCACTGGCGACTATCGTCGCTTTTGCGACGAAGCGGGCGCGCTCGCCTATGTTCGCGCGCGTGGCGCGCCGATCGTCGTCAAGGCGGACGGCTTGGCTGCAGGAAAGGGCGTCGTTGTCGCAATGGCGCTTGGCGAGGCGGAGAGCGCGGTTCGTTCGATGTTCGCCGGCGCGTTCGGCGCCGCTGGCGCGCAGGTCGTCGTCGAAGACTATCTGCCGGGCGAAGAGATCTCGTTTTTTGCGCTGTGCGACGGCGCGCGCGCGACGCCGTTCGCCAGCGCGCAGGACCACAAGCGCGTCGGCGATGGCGACACCGGGCCGAACACCGGCGGCATGGGCGCCTA
>CAVWKL010000085.1:0-4288 GCA_963755075.1 uncultured Alphaproteobacteria bacterium | reverse complement strand
GATGTTGAGCGCATGGCGCTGCGGCAGAAGAATCGGCGCGCCGGACATCCGCCCGTCGAGCTTGAGGAAGGCGATGACCGAGCCGGTAAACGTCACCGCGCCGATGGCGAGGCCGAGCGACATTTCGATGATGCTGGCGGGGTGGATATGATTGCCCTCGGCGATGCCGAAGGCCTGCGGCGCATAAAGCGCGCCCGCCGCCACCAGCACCGCGGCGAGGCCGACGAGCGAATGGAACATCGCCACCAGTTGCGGCATCGCCGTCATCTGCACGGTGCGGGCGCGCCAAGCGCCGATGCCGCCGCCGATGGCAAAGCCGAGAATCACGAGAAGCCACGCCAGGCCGCTCGAGGGGGGGCTCAGCGCGAGCGTCGTCAGCACGGCGATCGCCATGCCGATCATGCCGAAGCGGTTGCCCTGACGCGAGGTGGCGGGCGACGACAGCCCGCGCAGCGCCAGGATGAACAGGATGCCGGAGGCGAGATAGAGGAGGGCGGCGAAATTGGCGTTCACGTGAGGTCAGCCCTTCTTCTTGTACATCGCGAGCATCCGCTCGGTGACGAGAAACCCGCCGAAAATGTTCACCGAGGCGAGGATCAGCGCGATGAAGCCGACGACGCGCGCAAGCATCGAGCCGCTGTCGACCGCGGCGACCCCGACGGAAAGCAGGGCGCCGACGACGATGACCGACGAGATGGCGTTGGTCTCCGACATCAGAGGCGTATGCAGGGCCGGCGTCACCGACCAGACGACGTAATAGCCGACGAACACCGCGAGCGCGAAGATCGCCAGCCGAAAGACGAAAGGATCGATCGCGCCGCCCGAGGCGGCGTGCCCCGCCGCGGCGAGCTGATCGGCGTAAGTCTGAGCGGCGCGCGCCGCCGCGTCGACGGCGTCGGCGGCGGCCTTCAATTTGGCGATGGTGGCGTCAAGGTTTTCCATCGGTCCCTCTCGTCCTTACCGAGCGCGCGGCGCATGCCGCCGGCTTCGGTTCAATGGCCTACTTCGCTTCCGCCGCAGGCTTGGGCTGGAAATTGGGATGGACGATCGCGCCGTCGCGCGTCAGGCAAGTCGCCTTGACGAGTTCGTCGTCCCAATTGACGGCGATCGCTTTGGCCGATTTGTCGATCAGCGTCTCGACGAAGGCATAGAGATTGCGCGCATAAAGCGCCGAGGCGGTCGCCGCGAGGCGGGTGACGGTGGAATTGCCGACGATGCGGACGCCGTTGTCGGTGACGACGACCTCGCCGGCGCGCGCCAGTTCGCAATTGCCGCCGCGCTCCACCGCGAGATCGACGATCACCGAGCCGGCCCGCATCGCCTTGACCATATCGGCGCCGACGAGGCGCGGAGCGGGACGGCCGGGGATGAGCGCCGTGGTGATGACGATATCCTGCTTGGCGATGTGGGCGGCCACCAGCTCGGCCTGCTTGGCCTTGTAGGCGTCGGACATTTCCTTGGCGTAGCCGCCTGCCGTCTCCGCCTGCTTGAATTCCTCGTCCTCGACGGCGACGAACTTCGCCCCGAGCGACTCCACTTGCTCTTTGGTCGCCGGGCGCACATCGGTCGCGGTGACGATCGCGCCGAGGCGGCGCGCGGTGGCGATCGCCTGCAGGCCGGCGACGCCGACGCCCATGATGAAGGCCTTGGCGGCGGGAACGGTGCCCGCCGGCGTCATCATCATCGGCAGCGCGCGTCCGTATTCGGCCGCCGCGTCGATCACCGCCCGATAGCCGGCGAGGTTGGCCTGGCTCGAGAGAACGTCCATCACCTGCGCGCGGGTGATGCGCGGCAGCAGCTCCATCGCGAAGGCGGCGACGCCCGCCTGCGCCATCGCTTCGACCGCTTCGATATGGCCGTAGGGGTCCATCGCTCCGACGACCAGCGCGCCGCGCTTCACCTGGCCGAGTTCGGCGCTGTTCGGACGGCGCACTTTCAGGATGATGTCGGCGCCGAGCGCTTCGGCGGCGGAGGCGAGCCGCGCGCCGACCGCCGCGTAGTCCGCGTCGAGGATTCCGGCTCTGACGCCCGCGCCGCGCTCGACCGCCACTTCGGCGCCCAGGCCGACAAATTTCTTCACGGTTTCCGCGCTCGCCGCGACGCGCGTCTCATGCGGATCGGTTTCCGCGACGACCCCAATCAACATGGCGCGATCCCCAGACTGTTAGCGAAAGCTCCGACCCCTACCCGAACCCGAGCGCCCCGACTAAAGAACGATGCAGGCGAGCCCGAGCAGCAAGGCCACCGGCGCCACGACGCGCCAGCCGAGGCCCGTCAACGCGCCCACCGTCGCCGCCGCCAAGGTCAGGATCAGGCCGACGAGCGCGACAAACCCGTAGCCCTCGAGCCCCCAGAGCACAAGCGTCAAGAGGATGCAAATCAGGACCGCGACCACGGTTTCCGTCAAGGCGAGGAACGCGGCGTAAGTCGTTTCGTGCTCCGCCATATCCATCGGATCGTCCGCGGTCGCCGCGCCGTGATCGTTCGACATGCCCCTCCGCCTCCGCCAGCCAACGTGCAACGGCGCCGATCTAACCCATCGGCCGTCGGGTCGCAATGGAGGATTTCGCGGCGCGGCGATTCGCCCGATCCGGCGTCCCGATGCCGGGAACGCCGATCGGCGCGCGGTTCAGAGCCTGGCGGCGGATTCGACGGCGCGCTCGATCGCCTTCTCGCGCCCTTCGAGCGACTCGTATTTCAGCAATTCCGCCTCCGCCTCGTCTTGGGCGGCCTTGGCCTGTTCGATCTGGGCGGTCAGTTCGCTGATCGATCGCTTGAGGTTGTCGCGGCGCGCGATCGCGGCGCGCGCGTAAGTCGGGTAGGCGTAATGATTGGGGTCGCTGATCCCGGTGCGTTTTTCCTCATTGGCGATTTCGCGATCGAGTTCGATCGCCATGCGCGTGAACTCGGCGACCATCATTTCGATCTGTCGGACGCGTCGGCGCTTCTCCTCGGCCTGGAAGCGCTTTAGCCGAATGAGCGTGTCTCGCGATTTCATTCCTACGCACTCCATACGCTTGCAACCGAGCGGAAGTCGCCGCCCGACGTTTTTGTTCGCCACGAGACAGCGCAAAGATGGCGCAGGAAGGTTGCTCCTTTCTTACGCAGCGGCCGGATTTGCGGCCGCGGGCGGTTTTTTTCGCCGCTTCGACCGCCCCACACGGCAAATTTGCGAAAATGCGACGCAAACCTCGCCGCGTTAGCGGTTCATTTACCCGCATCGTTAACACTCCTTAGCAAGGGATCGCCGCCAACGGACGCCGGAGCGACGCGGCCCGCATCGACCGGCCAGCGCCACAAAGGGGATCATCGAGTCGACAGAGTCGATTATAGAAAATTGTTAAAGTATTACATTAACAAAAATGAAAACGAATCAGGCAAGAGAATCAACATGTTCCCTTCAGGAAGGAAATATTCCGGGGGAAGGGGTTGCGCGAGTGAATCAGAATTTGTTAACCATTGTTGGTCACTGTGCGTGTCGAATCGGCCGGGCCCGCTTCCCGGCTACGCGCCGGCGCTCATGCGGCGCGAATGCGGCGGGGGTTACCGCGGTCGCGCGCCTTGCGGCAAGTCTGGGGATTTAACATGCGGATTTTATTGATCGAGGACGACAGCGCGACGGCGCAAAGCATCGAACTGATGCTCAAGTCCGAAAATTTCAATGTCTACGTCACCGACCTTGGCGAGGAAGGAATCGATCTCGGCAAACTCTACGATTACGAACATCATCCTGCTCGATCTCAATTTGCCGGATATGTCGGGCTACGAGGTGTTGCGTTCGCTGAGGGTCACCAAGATCAAGACGCCGATCCTCATTCTCTCGGGGATGGCGGGGATCGAGGACAAGGTCAAAGGCCTCGGCCACGGGGCCGACGACTATCTGACCAAACCTTTCCACAAGGACGAACTCATCGCGCGCATTCATGCGATCGTGCGTCGCTCGAAGGGCCATGCGCAGTCGGTCATCATCACCGGCGACTTGGTCGTCAATCTCGACCAGAAGACCGTAGAGGTCGACGGCGCCCGCGTGCATCTGACCGGCAAGGAATATCAGATGCTCGAGTTGCTCTCGCTGCGCAAGGGGACGACGCTCACCAAGGAAATGTTCCTCAACCATCTCTACGGCGGCATGGACGAGCCGGAGCTGAAGATCATCGACGTTTTCATCTGCAAGTTGCGCAAGAAGCTGGCGATGGCCTCCAGCGGGCGCAATTATATCGAGACGGTGTGGGGTCGCGGCTACGTGCTGCGCGAGCCCTCGCCGGCGGACGAGCGAGGCAACCCCCGC
>CAVWKL010000084.1:0-7214 GCA_963755075.1 uncultured Alphaproteobacteria bacterium | reverse complement strand
GAACCCTTGTCTCGCACTGGACGCCGGGAACAGTTTGGAATGTCCCGCACTCCTCTGCGGGTTGTACCTTTTAAGTCAATCCATTGTATCCGTCGATCCAGTCCGTCGGCTTCCGGGTGTCGGATACGATGCTCTCACCGTTTTACGGATTGCTCAAGCGGAAGAACAGATTGCCTGTCGGCGGAGTGATGGTGATGCTGTTGGTACCGTTGCTGGTGGTGACGGTATAACCGCTGGTCGTCCAACTGCCGCCGGCCAGATTGGAATTCTGCTGCAACGTGTAACTGCCCGTGTTCGGCCAGGTCGACACTGTTCGGACCGATGTACGCGATGATCAGGTTGGGAAGGCCGAGCGTTTGCACGTGGAGATCGGCTTCGAGATCGCACATCAGCCGCTCGATCGCGTCGCGGCGCAGCCGATCCTCGGCGCTGAGCGCGACGCCGCGCACAGTGGCCAACCCGCCCGCCTCGACCAGCTTGGCCCAGGCCGGCGCGGTCGGCGCGTTTTGGACGTAGCCCTCGGGCAGCGAGCCGATCGCGCTGGCGCCGAAGCCGATCAGCGCCGGCGCGGCGTCGGTGGTGTAGCCCTGGAAGCCGCGCCGGAGGCGGCGCGAGGCCCTCGCCAACGCCATCGCGTCGCCGGGGCGGGCGTAATGGTCGAGCCCGACCGCGACATAGCCGCCCTCCTCGACGAGCACGTTGTGGATTGCGCGCTGCTGGGCGAAGCGCTCGACCGGGCCCGGCAGGGAGTCCTCGGCGATGAGCTGTTGGTGCTTTTTCATCCACGGCACATGCGCGTAGCCGAACACGGCGACGCGGTCGGCGGCAAGATCGAGCGCGCGCCGCGCGGTGCGCGCGACGCTCGCCTCGGTCTGCAACGGCAGGCCGTAGATGAGGTCGAGATTGAGCGAGCCGACGCTAAGGCCGCGCGCCTTGTCGGCGCAGTCTCGCGTCTCCTCGTAGGATTGCCGGCGCCCGATCGCCTCCTGCACCGCCGGATCGAGATCCTGCACGCCGAGGCTGACGCGGGTGACGCCCATTCCGCTGAGCGCCTCGAGCCGGTCCTTGGGAAGGCTGGTCGGATCGAGCTCGATGGCGATTTCCGCGTCCGGCTCGAAAGCGAAGGACTGGCGCAGGCGCGCCATGATCGCCATGAGGCGATCGCCGGGAAGGCTGGTCGGCGTGCCACCGCCCCAATGGACGTGCGAAACCTTGGCGCGGCGGCCGATGAGGCCGGCGATCCGCTCGATTTCCCTCTCCAGCAGCGCCGCATAGGCGCGCCGCGACGAATCGAGCCGCACGACGGCGGTGTTGCAGCCGCAGTAATGACACAGGCGGTCGCAGAAGGGCACGTGCAGATAGAGCGAAAGCCGCGTCTCGGGCGAAAGCGCGCCGAGCCAGGCGGCGTAGCTCGAGGCCCCGACCGCGGGCGAGAAATGCGGCGCGGTGGGATAGCTGGTGTAGCGCGGCACGCGCCCGTCGTAGCGCGCGACGAGTTCGGCGTCGGTCATCGGCGTCTCTTGCCCGCCCGCGGCGGGCGCGGCGTTGATTTCTCTCAATATCATGACCCAGCATAGCAAAACCGGCGCGGCGGTTCACGGGTTCCATTGCCTCGCGGAAGCGGCGAGGGGGCCCGCTCGCCTTCCCCATCGCGACCGGCTAGGCTATCGCCTTGGATCGGGGATCCGGACGCCGATGAGCGCTCTTGACGATATCGAACTCACGACCATCGACGGCGCGACGCAGACATTCGGAGCTTACGCCGGCAAGACGACGCTCGTCGTCAACGTCGCCAGCCGATGCGGCTTTACGCCGCAATACGAGGGGCTGGAGGCGTTGTGGCGGCGCTATCGCGACCGCGGCTTCGTCGTTCTGGGATTCCCCTGCGACCAGTTCGGCCATCAGGAACCCGGCGACGAAACGGAGATCAAGAACTTCTGTTCGCTGAATTACGACGTGACTTTTCCGCTCTTCGCCAAGATCGAGGTCAACGGCGAGGGCGCCCACCCCCTCTACCGCGCGCTGAAGAGCGCCGCGCCGGGCGTCGCCGGCACGCAGGCGATCAAGTGGAATTTCACCAAGTTTCTCCTCGACCGCCAAGGCCATGTCGTCAGGCGCTATGCGCCGACCGATCGGCCCGAGAACCTGGCCGGGGCGATCGAGGCGCTGCTCGGTTGACAGGAGCGACGAGGGCTGCGGAGGCGAACCATAAGTCATAACCTGTGCTTCTATATCGACGGCCATTGGAGGCCGCCCGCGCAGGCCGCCGCGCTCGACGTCGTCGATCCCGCCACCGAAGAGGCCTTCGCCGCGATATCGGTAGGTTCGAAGGCGGACGTCGACAAGGCGGTCGCCGCCGCCAAGCGCGCCTTTCCCGCCTATTCGCTGTTCTCGCGCGCCCGCAGGGTCGCGCTGCTCGAGCGCCTGCTTGCGGGCTACAACCGCCGCGCCGAGGACCTCGCGCGCGCAGTTTCCAAGGAGATGGGCGCGCCCCTGCCGTTCGCCCGCGAGGCGCAGGTGTGGGCCGGCCGCGTTCACCTGGAAGCGACGATCCGGGCGTTGCGGTCATACGAATTCAGCCGCCGGCGCGGCGCGACGCTGATCGTCGAGGAGCCGATCGGCGTCTGCGCGCTGATCACGCCATGGAACTGGCCGCTCAACCAGATCGTCTGCAAGGTCGCCCCGGCGCTCGCCGCCGGTTGCACCGTGGTCTTGAAGCCGAGCGAAATCGCGCCGATCAGCGGCGTCATTTTCGCCGAGATCGTCGACGAAGCCGGCGCGCCGCCGGGCGTCTTCAATCTTATCAACGGCGATGGGCCGAGCGTCGGTCAGGTCATGGCCGGCCACGCCGACGTCGACATGGTCTCGTTCACCGGCTCGACCCGCGCCGGCGTCATCGTCGCCAAGACCGCCGCCGACACGGTCAAGCGCGTCGCGCAGGAGTTGGGGGGCAAGTCGCCCAACATCATCTTGCCGGACGCCGATTTCGAGGCCGCGGTGCGCGCCGGCGTCCTCGCCTGTTTCTCCAACAGCGGCCAGTCCTGCGACGCGCCGACGCGCATGCTGGTGCCCGCCGATCGGCTCGGCGCCGCGATGGACGTCGCCAAGGCGGCCGCCGAGAGCCTGACGGTCGGCGATCCCCAGTCGCAGGGCGTCGATCTCGGCCCGGTGGTCAGCCGAGGCCAATACGACAAGATCCAGCGCCTGATCGGCGTCGGCATCGACGAAGGCGCGGAGCTCGTCGCCGGCGGGCTCGGGCGCCCCGACGGCCTCAATCGCGGCTATTACGTCAAGCCGACCGTGTTTGGCGCCGTGACGCCTGGGATGACGATCGCGCGCGAAGAGATTTTCGGCCCGGTGCTGGCGATCATGGCCTACGCCGACGAAGACGAGGCGGTGCGCCTCGCCAACGACACCGTCTATGGCCTGGCGGCCTACGTTTCGTCGCGCGACATCGAACACGCCCGGGCGATCGCGGCGCGGCTGCGCGCCGGAACGGTCAACATCAACTACCCCGCCTGGGACGTCGACGCGCCGTTCGGCGGCTACAAGCAGTCCGGCAACGGCCGCGAATACGCCGATTTCGGCATTCGCGACTACCTCGAGACGAAGGCGGTCGTCGGTTATGGCGGCTAGCGGGCTCGGCGCAATGACGGATGAACCGAACTGGCTGACGTGGACGCGCGAGCTGCAAGCGATCGCGCAAACGGGTCTCGCCTTCACGCGCGATCCCTATGACAGGGAGCGCTACGATAGGCTGCGCGCCCTCGCCTCCCAAATCATGGCCGCGCATACGGCCGCTCCCGTCGAGCGGATCGAGGCCCTGTTTGCGAAGGAGACCGGCTATGCGACCCCGAAGGTGGACGTGCGAGGCGCGGTGTTTGACGAGCGCGGCCGCCTGCTGCTGGTTCGCGAGCTGGCCGACGGCGGCCGTTGGACGCTGCCGGGAGGCTGGGCGGACGTGAACCTGACGGCCGCCGAGAACGTCGTCAAAGAAGTCCGCGAGGAAAGCGGCTTCGAGGCGCGGGTGCGCAAACTCGCCGCCGTTTGGGACCGGACGCGCCAGGGCCACCCGAACGGCGCGTTCTCCTGCTACAAGTTCTTCTATGTCTGCGAGGTCGTCGGCGGGGCGGCGTCGTCCGGGCTGGAAACTTCCGATGCGGCGTGGTTTCCCGAGGGCGAATTGCCGGAGGCGCTGTCGCTCAGTCGTGTGCTGCCGCGCCAGCTTCGGCGCATGTTCGCGCATGCCCGCAACCATTCGCTGCCGACCGAGTTCGATTGAACCTGCGCTCGGCGGGCAAAGCAACGCTCGCCCTTCGGTCGTCTCCCCGGACGTTGCGTCGTAGCGGCGAAGCAAGCCGCTGGCTTGCCGCGGCGACGAGGGAAAGCGCGCTTTGCGAGCGGCTTGCCCCGTACCGCCACACCATCGAGCAGGACGCCGCCCAGCTATGCCAACCGCGCAGGGCGGTTTCATTCGTTTCTGCCGCCCGCTCCGCGAGACTGCAACCCCGCAAGACGGAAATGTCCAAGAAAATCAGCGTGGTCGACGCGAAATTTCGGCCCCTTCGCCCCATTGCTGACGATCGGTTAACCGGATTGAGGTATGCCAAACTTAGGTAGCGCTTCTCATGCCTGCGAATGAATCGAACGATAATGAAAATAAGAACATTTCTTGCCAAAACCGCGTCCCTCTCCAACAAAATCGCCATCGCCAACATCCTGAGCATGGCCCTCCTCGCGGCCGCCCTGCTGTTTCTCTACCAGACCACGCTTTCGAACTACGCCGAGAATCAGGCCCAGAAGAACCAGGAATCGGCGATGCGCGTCGCCTGGAACGTGCTTCGCCAGTATGGGAGCGAATTTCGCGTCTCGGGCGGCCAGTTGATGGCCGGCGATCGTCTGCTCAACGCTTTCGCTGAGCCGGTCGATCGCGTGAAGGCGTTGGTGGGCGGCGCCGCGACCGTGTTCATGGGCGATCTGCGCGTCGCCAGCAACGTGAAAAAGCCAGACGGGTCGCGCGCGGTCGGCACGCGGCTCGCGCCCGGTCCGGTGTTTGACGCGGTGCTGAAGCGGGGCGAGCCCTATCGCGGCGAGGCCGACATTCTCGGCCAAAAGTATTTCGCCGCCTACGATCCGATAAAGAACGCCGCGGGCGAGGTGATCGGCGTCCTCTTTGTCGGCGTTCCCGTGGCCGAGTACCGCGCCGATCTCGCGACCACGCTGGAATGGGCGCTGGGGGTGTCGCTCCTCCTCACGGCGGCGATCGCCGGCGCCATGTTCGTGCTTTCGCGCCGCCTGTTGGCGCCGTTGCAACATCTCGCCGCCGCCATGGCGCGGCTCGGCCAGGGCCACCTCGCCGAGCCGGCCCCGTACGCGGAGCGCACGGACGACATCGGCCGAATGGCGCGTTCCGTCGAAGTGTTTCGCCAGACGGCGCTCGACAAGGTCCGACTCGACGACGAGTCCGATCGCCTCCGCCTCGAGGCCGAGGACAAGCGCAACCGCAACGAGGCGCTGCGGGCGTCGTCGAGCGACGAGCAGAGCCAGGCCTTGGGCGGGCTTGCGGCGGGATTGAAGCGCATCGCGGGGGGCGATCTGACGGGCCGCCTGGGGGAAGGATTCGCCGCGGCGTATCAACCCATCCGCAACGATTTCAATGCGGCGGCGGACGAACTCTCCGGCGCGCTCTCGGCGGTGGTCGAGGGCGCGGGCGCGATCGAGTCCGGCATGGGGCGGATGTCGTCGGCCGCAGTCGATCTGTCCCGGCGCACCAGCGAACAGGCGACGAGCTTGGAAGAGATCGCGGCGGCGATCGCCAGCGTCACCGACACGGTCAGGAAGTCCGCCGAAGACGCGCAGCGCGCTCGAACCGCTGTCGCGGTCACCGACGAGGGCGCCAAGCGCAGCGCGGGCGTGGTGCGCGAGGCTGTGGCCGCAATCCATGAAATCGCGGCCTCCGCCAAGCAGATCGGCGAGACGATCGGCGTGATCGACGAAATCGCCTTCCAGACCAATCTGCTTGCGCTCAACGCCGGCGTGGAGGCGGCGCGGGCGGGAGACGCGGGACGCGGCTTTACCGTCGTGGCGTCGGAGGTTCGCGCGCTCGCGAAGCGCTCCGCCGAAGCGGCTCGGGAGATCAAGGGACTGATCACCACTTCGAGCCAGAAGGTCGAAAACGGCGTGAGATTGGTCGGCGAGACCGGCAAGTCGCTCGAACGCATCATCGCCGAAGTCACGGAAATCAACGTCAGCGTCGCCTCGATCGCGGAAGGCGCGATCCAAGAGGCGGCGGGTCTCGACGAGATCAAAGCGGCGGTCGGCCAGTTGGATCAGGTCACGCAGAAGAACGCCGCGATGGCGGAGCAATCGACGAAAGCGAGCGAGGATCTCGCCGAGGAGGCCGACCGGCTCTCAAGACTGGTCGCGCGGTTCCAGATCGTCCCGGGGGCCAACGCGCGCTCGCGCGACGGCAAGGCGCGCGCCGCCTGAGCTTGGCGAAGTTTGCCTCCGGCCGGCGCACGGCTCGCCGAATTGCGGTCGACGGTGAAATTCGCGCTTTCCGACGTCATCGTCGGACGGCCGGATTTCAGCCGGCCCGGCCGCCGAGCCAACGAAAGCCCCCCGTCTCATATGTCGTGAGCTAGGACACTTTCTCGACAATCGCCCTATTCGCGTCCACAATGGGCCCGGCCAAAGCTTTTTAACCGAAGCGTCGAAATCGATGTTCACCCTCGACGACCTCGCCCGCACGATCGCCGAGCGCGCCGGGGCGGGCGCGGAGCAATCCTACACCCGCACGCTCCTCGATAAGGGCGCGGCGCATTGCGCCAAGAAGTTCGGCGAGGAGGCGGTGGAGCTGGCGATCGCCGCGGCTGCGCAGGACGAAAACGCGGTCAGGGCCGAAGCCGCCGACGTTCTCTATCATCTCTTGGTCGTACTGCGCGCGCGAGGCGTGGCGCTCTCCGAGGTGATCGGCGAACTGGAGCGGCGCACGCAGCGCAGCGGGCTCGAGGAGAAGGCCTCGCGGCGCGCATAAGGGAGCAATTGTCCTTGCCCTATTTTCTTGACCTCGTCGACGAAACGGGAGCCCGGACCGACAACCGAGGCGCCGCTCCGCCTTCGCACGAGATCGCCTCGCCCTATCGGCGTTTCACGCGCGACGAGTGGGCGAAATTGCGCGCCGACACCGAGCTGACCCTCACCATCGACGATTT
>CAVWKL010000083.1:0-3347 GCA_963755075.1 uncultured Alphaproteobacteria bacterium | reverse complement strand
GGCTAATCGTAAACGCCATGGTTGGTGTCCCACGCAGATGGATTCCGGCGATTGCGACTTCGCCGGCAATTCCGCTTAGATCGGCCCAATTCTAATCGCGCCCATTGACCGCGAATTCAGCTGGGCTGCCGCCCGCCAGCCGCGGCGCGCGGCGAAGATCCTTATCTCTTCCTCGGATCGCGGCGGCGCATTTTGAATTGCCGTCGCGCCAATAGCGGCGCTTCGCGCTTTCGGAAACCCGCCGCCCAAGCCGCGATGATGAAGCCGACATCTTAAGAATCCGGCGGACCCGTCAACGGATCGTCGCGGCGAATCGACGCGGCAGGCCGAACGCCGCCGCCCGGCCAGAGCGCAAGCGCTGAATTCGGCGCCTTCAGGGCCCTTCGCCGATCGCAATCGGAGGCAAGGCCAGCCCACGCCGTTTCGGCAAATTCAAACTGA
Source organism: uncultured Alphaproteobacteria bacterium (assembly GCA_963755075.1). GTDB lineage: Bacteria > Pseudomonadota > Alphaproteobacteria > Rhizobiales > Beijerinckiaceae > Roseiarcus. The sequence continues at coordinate 2,906 of CAVWKL010000083.1, read as the reverse complement.
GACGCCGCCCGCCGTCTTGACGCCGGCGCCCGTCGCGCTTTCGCTCGCCCATGCGGTCGAAGGAGCGCTTGACGCCAGTGCATTTTTCTCCCTCCGAAATGTCCGCCCGAAAGCGGCGGCTCCTGGCCGCCATGGCGGCGGGCAAGCTCGACGGGCTGCTCATCTTCGCCCAGGAGAGCCACTATTGGCTCACCGGCTACGATTCGTTCGGCTTCTGCTTCTTTCAATGTCTCTACGTCGGCGCCGACGGGCGCGTCGCCTTGCTCACCCGCTCGGCCGACCTGCGTCAGGCCGAGCGCACCTCCGACATCCCCGACATCCGCGTCTGGAAGGACGGCGAGGGGGCCGATCCCACCCGCGATCTGCGCGCGATGCTCGAGGATTTGGGCGCGCGCGGCCGCTTCGGCGTCGAGTTCGACAGCTACGGCCTGACGCATTTCAACGGCCGGCGACTCGAGGCGTCGCTCGCGGGCTATGCCACGCTGATCGACGCCTCCTCGCTGATCACGCGCCTGCGCGCCACCAAATCGGCCGAGGAAATCGTTTTCGTGCGCGAGGCGGCGCGCCTTTCCGATCTCGCCGACCGGGCGGCGATCGAGGCGACCGAAGCCGGGGCCGACGAAGGCGTCATTCTGGCGGCGATGCACAGCGCCATCTTCTCCGCCGGGGGCGACTATCCCGGCAACGAATTCATCATCGGCTCGGGCGCCGACGCGCTGCTCTGCCGCTACAAGAGCGGCCGGCGCAGGCTGTCGGGCGACGATCAGCTGACGCTCGAATTCGCCGGCGTCAGCCGCCACTACCACGCCGCGATCATGCGAACCCATATCGTCGGGAGGATGAAGCCGCTGCACGCGCCCTATCACGCCGCCGCGCGCCAGGCGCTCATCGCCTGCGAGGCGGAGCTCAGACCCGGACGGACGGCGGGCGACGTCTTCGCCGCCCACGCGCGCGTTCTCGATTCGCATCGCCTGTCGCGCCATCGCCTCAACGCCTGCGGCTACGCGCTGGGAGCGAAATTCAGCCCCTCCTGGATGGACGCGCCGATGTTTTACGAGCGCAACGATTTCCTCATCGCCCCCGATCAGGTCTATTTCCTCCACATGATCCTGATGGACAGCGATAGCGAGACCGCGCTCTGCCTCGGGCGCAGCTATCTCGTCGGCGTTCACCATGCCGAACCTTTGAACGCCCCCGATCTGGACCTGGTGCGGAAATAGGGTTAGCAGAACGTTAATGTCGGCCGCCCCTGCAAGCGCGCGGCGCCGCCGAGGAGTGTTGCGGCTTGATGCGTTCGAGGGCGTGGAAGGTTTGGCAGGAGCGCGCGGCGCTGACGCGGCTTTTCGTCCTCGCCGCGCCGCTGGCGCTGTGCGCCTGCGCCGAGGCCCCTGCCGAGTCGGCGGCGGGCGCCGACGCCCATCGCCAGATCGTCCGCCGCGAGGGGGCGAATCTGGCCCAGGCGAGTCTCGCCATCGTCTCGGTCGAGGGCGCGCCGGCCCCGGTCGCCGCGAGCTTTTCGCAAATCCTGGCGCGCGAGGCGCGCGCGCGCGACATCGTCGTCGTCGACGAAGCGAAGGCGCGCTATCTCGTGCGCGGCTACCTTTCGGCCGCCCTGACCGAGGACGGCGCCGCGATCGAATATGTCTGGGACGTCTTCACCGACGAACGGCAGCGCGCGCAGCGGCTGAGCGACGTGATCGCGGTCAAGGGAACGGGCGACGACCCTTGGGCGCTCGCCGGCGACGCCGCGCTGAAAAGCGTCGCCGCCAAGAGCGCCGACGATCTGGCCGCCTTTCTCTCCACCACTCCCGAGGCGGCCGCCGTCGCTTCGAGTGCGCCGGATTCGACCCCGGCGGCGCCGCTGGCCTACGCGCCGCAGTAGGGGCCGCTTCCGGCGGATTCTGTGGACAGCCAAGCGCGCCGACGCGGCAGTCATCGGAGCGTCGTATTGTTACCGCCCGGCTCGGCTGCTATGACCCGCCCCGTCGGCCGCGCCGCCGCGCGAGCGTTCGGCGACCGCCGACGACCGTTGGGAGCCGCCTCATGCAAGTCCAAATGAAAATATTGGCGGGGAACTCCAACGGACCGCTCGCCGAGGCGATCGCCTCCTATCTCGGCGAACCCCTGACGCGTTGCCATGTGCGGCGCTTCGCCGACCTCGAAATCTTCGTCGAAATCCTGGAAAATGTACGCGGCCGCGACACCTTCATCATTCAATCGACGTCCTATCCGACCAACGACAACCTGATGGAGCTCTTGATCATGATCGACGCGCTGCGGCGCGCCTCGGCGCAGCGCATCACCGCGGTCATTCCCTATTTCGGTTACGCGCGGCAGGACCGCAAGCCCGGACCGCGTTCGCCCATTTCGGCCAAGCTCGTGGCCAATCTCATCACGCGCGCCGGCGCCGACCGGGTGGTCACCGTCGATCTGCACGCCGGCCAGATCCAGGGCTTCTTCGATATCCCCACCGACAACCTGTTCGCGGCGCCGACGATGGTGCGCGACATCCGGGAACGCGGGCTCGCCAGCAACGTCATGGTGGTCTCGCCCGACGTCGGCGGCGTGGTGCGGGCGCGCGCGCTCGCCAAGCGTCTCGACGCGCCGCTCGCCATCGTCGACAAGCGGCGCGAGCGGGCCGGCGAATCGGAAGTCATGAACATCATCGGCGACGTCGTCGGCCGCAATTGCGTGCTGCTCGACGACATCGTCGATTCCGGCGGCACCTTATGCAACGCCGCGGACGCGCTGCTGGCGAAGGGCGCGGCGAGCGTTTCGGCCTATATCACCCATGGCGTGCTTTCGGGCGGCGCGGTGGCGCGCATCGCCGCCTCGAGGCTCAACGAACTGGTGCTCACCGACACGATCGCGCCGACCGAGGCGGTGCGGGTCGCGCGCAATATCCG
>CAVWKL010000082.1:0-15621 GCA_963755075.1 uncultured Alphaproteobacteria bacterium | reverse complement strand
ATGGTCGGAACCCAGAACGTCGATCACGCCCTGGGCGAGGGCGCGCCAGAGGCCGTCGCGATGTTCGGGGCCGCGCACCGGCGGGTTCATCTGCAACTTGGTCCCGAGCCGAGCGTAGTCCTCGGCGCTCAGCGTCAGGTGGTGCGGCGTCGCCTCGCAACTGGCGACATCCTTGGCGCCCTGGAGCAGCGCAATCTCGTCCCGCGTCGAAATGTGCAGCACATGCACTTGCGCGCGCGCCTGCCGCGCCAGGCGGATCAGCCGCTCGGTGGCGCGCAACGCGGCGATCTCGTCGCGCCAGACCGGGTGCGAGGACGGGTCGCCGGGGACGCGCAGGGGCTTGCGCTCGGCGAGCCGGGCCTCGTCCTCGCTGTGGAACGCGGCGCGCCGCCGCGTCGCCCTGAGGATGGCGAGCACGCCCGCATCGTCCGGCACCAATAGCTTGCCGGTCGAAGAGCCCATGAACACCTTGACCCCCGCCGCGCCGGGCAGGCGCTCCAAATCGGCGATCTCGGCGACGTTCTCGTGCGTGCCCCCGACCCAGAAGGCGAAGTCGCAATGCATCCGCCCGCTGGCGCGCGCCACTTTGTCGGCGAGCGCGTCCGCCGAGGTCGTCGGCGGGTCGGTGTTGGGCATTTCGAACACGGCGGCGACGCCGCCGAGCACGGCCGCGCGCGAGCCGGTTTCCAGATCCTCCTTGTGGGTCAGGCCGGGTTCGCGGAAATGGACCTGGGTGTCGATGACGCCGGGCAGGATATGCAGGCCGCGGCAGTCGATCCGCTCGCCGGCGCTCGCCGCGCCGAGATCGCCGATCTCGGCGATCTTGCCCTCGACGACGCCGATGTCGCCCAAGGCGGCGCCGTCGTGGTTGACGATCGCGCCGCCGGCGAGAATGCAGTCGAATGTCCGGGCCATCGAGGAATCCTTACCTTGCGCGGCGGCGCGATCGGCCTAATTAACAAGTTCGCGCCTGGCAAGCGCTTGGAGGCCTCCCGATGACCAAACGAGCCGCCTTCCTCGACGATCGCGGCGTGGTGCGCCTCGGCGGCGAGGAGGCGACGGGCTTTCTCCAGGGTCTCGTGACCAACGACGTCGCGCATCTCGGCGGCGGCGCAGCGCGCTATGCCGCGCTCTTGTCGCCGCAGGGCAAGATCCTGTTCGATTTCCTCGTCGTGAAAGCGCCCGTGGCGGGGGACGAGTTTCTCATCGATTGTCCCGCCGCGCTCGCGCCCGACCTGGTCAAGCGCCTCACGCTTTATAAGCTGCGCGCCAAGGTCGTCATCGCCGATGAAAGCGCCGACCACGGCGTCATCGCCTATTGGCAGGGCGAGCCGGAAAACGCCCCGGGCGGGGTGTTCTACGCCGATCCGCGCGCCGGCGCGCTCGGCCATCGCGCCATCCTGCCGCGCGCCAAAGCGGTCGCGATCGGCGAAGCGCGCGTCGGCGACTACGAGGCGCTGCGCATCAGCCTCGGCGTCCCCAAGGGCGGCGTCGATTTCCCCTATGGCGACGTCTTTCCCCACGACGCCGATATGGACCTCTTCCACGGCGTCGACTTTGAGAAGGGTTGCTTCGTCGGCCAGGAGGTCGTCTCCCGCATGAAGCACCGGGGCGAAGCGCGCAAGCGCGTCGTGCGCGTGCGCCTCATCGGCGCCGCGCCGGCCCCGGGCGCGGCGGTGACGGACGGCGAACTCGCCGTCGGCGTCCTCGGTTCCTCCTCAGGGAGTCACGCGCTGGCGCTGTTGCGGCTCGATCGCATCGAAGCGGCCAAGGCGGCGGGGCGGAATTTGAGCGCCGGGGACGTCGGCGTGGTCGTCGCCAATGGCGAGGCCGCCCGGCGCTAGGGCGTCTCGCCGGAATAATCGACTCGGTTCGGCTCGGCGAACTGACCCGATGAGGGCGAGAATGGCATACAGACCGCCAACCAAGAGCAAGCTATGAGCCGAGCAACTCGACTTCTCGCGTTGCTCCAGGCCCTGCGCGAGCGCCGCGGGCCCGTCACCGCGGCGGCGCTGTCAAAGGAGCTGGAAGTCTCCGAGCGGACAGTTTACCGGGATTTGTCAGAGTTGACTTCGCAAGGCGCGCCGATCAAAGGGGAAGCCGGCCTCGGCTTCGTTCTTGGCCCCGGGTTGTTTCTGCCGCCGCTGATGCTGACGGAGGCCGAGATTGACGCGGTCCTTTTGGGCCTGCGCTACGTCGACCAGCGCGGCGACGAGGCGCTTGTGAAGGCAGGCGCGGGCGCGCGCGCCAAGATCACGTTGATGCTGCCGCGGGGGCTGCAAACGGTCGTTGAGGCGCCGCTGTCAGCCCCAGGACCCAATGGCGGGCAATTCCCTGAGAACGCCGTTCCCCTTGCTATCCTACGGTCGGCGATCCGGGAGCAACGGCGGCTCGCCATCACCTATGCCGACGAGCACGACAGGCCCACCGAGCGCGTCATCTGGCCGATTCAACTGGGCTTCACCGACACGGCGCGCGTCGCCATTGCATGGTGCGAACTGCGGGAAGCGTTTCGATTCTTCCGCACAGACCGAATTCAGTCCGCGGCGGCGCTCGGTCGCTACCCCGTGCGGCGTGCGAATCTCCTGCGCAGTCTGCATCGCGACCTCCAGGACGCAAATCGACGAGCTCCGGCTCCTGACAGGAACTGACAAAGGCGTGGATTACCCTCGCTGAAGCACGCCCCAGTTCGGAGGGATGTCAGTCCAATGGCCGCTTATGTGATCTTTGTCCGCGAAAGGATGCGGGACAGCGAGGAATATGAACGATATCGAGAGGCGTCGGGGCCCGCGAACGCGAGCCACGCCCTGAAGCCGCTGGCGCTCTATGGCGCCCATGAAGTGCTTGAGGGCCCGGCTATCGAAGGGGCGGTCATCCTGGAGTTCCCAACCATCGACGACGCAAGGAGCTATTACAAAAGTCCCGCCTACCAGGCGGCCGCGCGGCATCGCTTCCTTGCCGCCGACTACCGTGTGTTTATCATCGAGGGGCTCGGGCCGAACGATCGTTCTTGAGGCCCGGCGCCAGGCCAAGGCCATTCGCCAACGCCAATTTTGTGACGTAACGAAAGTCACCGGAGAAAGGGGCCAATCCCGTGGACCAAGCGACTCTCACGGCAAACAAAGACATTGCTCGCGGTTTCTTTCAGGCCTTTGAGAGGGGCGACATTGCCGCGACCATGACGCTCTTTGCGCCGAGCGCCACATATTGGATGCCAACAGTCAGAAGAGAGTTTGACATGCGGGAATTCGAATCTGGGTTGCGCTGGATCCAATCCAGACTCAAATCAGGCATCCGCTTCCAGCTCGGCGAGGCTGTCGCCGAGGGAGACAAGGTCTGCATCATGGCAGAGAGTTTTGCGGAGACAGTCGAGGGACGCCCATTCAATAATCTTTATCACATCTACTTCCGAATTGAGAATGGGAAGATCGTCTATGCGAGGGAGTATAACGACACCGCCCACGTCTTCAGCACACTGCGTGCGGCAGTGTAGTTTCCCCAAAGGCGATAACCGTCCGCAAACTGCAAAGCCGACCAGCGCATAAACGCCCAATCCGCGATCGCCTCATTGCGCGCCGGGGAGTTCCTGTCGACTGACGCCGACCAGAAGCGTTCAAACTTCCGGCGAGACGCGCCGGTCACGAAAATCGAGGCGCGGGCTTGCCGAGGCGGACCGCCGGGCCGATCCGTCACAATCCTGCGATAGACCTGCGTCGATCCGCGCTGAGAACGCCGCCGGGATTTCCATGGCCTTGGGCGCTGGGCGGCGCTACAGTCCGCCCCGTCCCGTAAGCGCCGAGACGCGTGTCGGCGGACAGGCCGCGGTCCGAGGGGAGACTTACGCCAATGATCGAAGGATTCAGCGTCGTCGCCATCGTCATCGTGCTGTTCGTGCTGCTGACGGTGCTGATGGGGGTGCGGCAGGTGCCGCAAGGCTACAATTACACCGTCGAGCGGTTCGGCCGCTACAACAAGACGCTGACGCCCGGGCTCGGGCTGGTCATTCCCTATATCGATCGCGTCGGGCGCAAGCTCAGCGTGATGGAGCAGGTCATCGACGTTCCGAGCCAGGAGATCATCACCAAGGACAACGCCACCGTCACGGTCGACGGCGTCGCATTCTTTCAGGTGCTCGACGTCCGGCGCGCCTCCTATGAAGTCGCCAATCTGCAGCAGGCGCTGCTCAATCTGGTGATGACCAACATCCGCACCGTCATGGGCTCGATGGACCTCGACCAGTTGCTCTCGCACCGCGACGAGATCAACGCCCGGCTGCTCGGCGTCATCGACGCGGCGTCCGAGCCCTGGGGCGTCAAGGTCACGCGCATCGAGATCAAGGACATCGAACCGCCCAAGGACCTCGTCGAGGCGATGGGCCGGCAGATGAAGGCGGAGCGCGAGAAGCGCGCGGTGATCCTCGAGGCCGAGGGCATGCGCCAGTCCGACATCACCCGCGCCGAAGGGCGCAAGGCGGCGGTCATGCTCGAGGCGGAAGGGCGCAAGGAAGCCGCCTTCCGCGACGCCGAGGCGCGCGAGCGCACCGCCCAAGCCGAGGCGATGGCGACGCGCGTGGTGAGCGAGGCGACCGCCCATGGCGACGTCGCCGCGCTCAACTACCTGATCGCCGACAAATACGTGCGCGCGTTGCAGTCGCTCGCCCAGGCGCCCAATCAGAAGGTGTTCATCGTGCCGATGGAGCTGGCTTCGCTCGCCGGCACGCTCGGCGGCATTTCGCAGATCGCCGCCGCCGCGTTCGGCGAGGGCGCGGCGCGCGCCGCCCCGCGCCCGGCCGGCGTGGTGCCGAACTCGCCGCCGCCGGCGCCGGGGCAGGGCTAGGCCCGTGATCGACTTCGGTCTGTTCGCCGTGCACCCTTACGTCGTCTGGCTCGTCGTCGGGCTGGCGCTCTGCGCCGCCGAGACGCTCGCCCCCGGCGCCTTTCTGATCTGGATCGGCGCCGCGGCGGTGGTCGTCGGCGTCGTCGAGTTCGTCTTTCCCCTTCAGCTGACGCCCCAGCTCCTGCTGTTCGCCGCGCTGGTGGTCGCCTTCGTCTTCGTCGGGCGGCGGGTTTACGGTTCGCTCGACGCGGGAACGCCGCAGCTGCCGCTGAACCGCGCCCAGGCGCTGATCGGCAAGGAGTTCTTCCTCGACGAGCCGATCGTGCGCGGCTTCGGGCGCATGCGCGTCGGCGACAGCGTCTGGCGCGTCGCCGGCGACGATCTGCCCGCCGGCGCCAAGGTGCGCGTCGTAGCGGTCGAAGACGGCGCGGAAGTGCGGGTCGAGAAGGCGTGAGGGCGGGCCCGCCCCTTACGCTCCCGCCAGCCTCACCCACCTGCCGTTGGCTTTCGACGACTCGACCGCCGCCTCGATGAAGGCGAGGCCCTTCACCCCGTCGTCGACGCCAGGAAAATAGGCGCCCTCGGGCGGCGTCTTGCCCTCGCGCGCCGCCTTGATGGCGAGCGCGACGTCGGAATAAATATTGGCGAAGCCTTCGAGATAGCCTTCGGGATGGCCGGATGGGGTGCGCGTCACCCGCCCCGCCGCGGCGCCCGAAGCGGGCCCGGCGCGGGTGATGAGACGCGTCGGTTCGCCGAACGGCGAGAACAGCATTTCGTTGGGGTTCTCCTGCGCCCAGCGCAGCGAGCCCTTGGTCCCATAGACCCTCAAGCGAAGACCGTTTTCGTGCCCCGGCGCCACCTGGCTCAACCAAATGGCGCCGCGCGCGCCGTTGGCGTAGCGCAACAGGATCTCGGCGTTGTCGTCGAGCACGCGACCCTCGCCGAACGAACTCAGTTCGGCGGCAAGCTCGATGAGATCGACGCCGCAGACGAAGTCGGCAAGGTTGTAGGCGTGGGTGCCGATGTCGCCGAGCGCCCCGCCGGCGCCCGACCGCTTGGGATCGACGCGCCATTCCGCCTGTTTCTGGCCTTGCTTTTCGATCGTCTCGGTCAACCATTCCTGGGCGTATTCGGCCTGGACGAGACGGATTTGGCCGAGTTCGCCGGCCGCGATCATTTCGCGCGCGCGCCTGACCAGGGGATAGCCGGTGTAGTTGTGGGTCAGCGCGAAGACGCGGCCCGATTTTTCCACCGCCGTCTTGATCTCCCTCGCCTCGGCGAGCGACGTGGTCAAAGGCTTGTCGCTGATGACGTGAACGCCCGCCGCGAGAAAAGCGTGAATCGGGCCGGCATGCATGTGGTTGGGGGTGACGATGGCGACCGCCTCGATCCCGTCCGGGCGCGCCGCTTCCGCCTTGGCCATCGCCTGGTAGTCGTCGTAGACGCGCTCGGGCGGCAAGCCGAGCGCCTCGCCCGAGCGGCGCGAGCGTTCGGGGGTCGAGGACAGCGCGCCGGCGACGAATTCGTATTGGTCGTCCATGCGCGCGGCGAGCCGATGCACCGCGCCGATGAAGGCGCCCTCGCCGCCGCCGACCATGCCGAGCTTGATTCTCCCGCCCCGGCTGGCGTCGCTTCGTCCCTCGATGGCCATCGTTGCTTCTCCTCGTCAGCGCAAGCCGAGCGCGCGATTGATCTGACCGTGGTCGACCGCGCCGCCGGCGAAATCGTCGAACGCCTTTTCGGTGACCCGAATGATGTGGCGTCGAATGAATTCGGCCCCTTCGCGCGCGCCGTCCTCGGGATGCTTGAGGCAGCATTCCCACTCGAGCACCGCCCACGAGGAATAGCCGTATTGGGCGAGCTTGGAGAAGATGCCGCCGAAATCGACCTGTCCGTCGCCGAGCGAGCGGAAGCGGCCGGCGCGCTCGACCCACGGAGCGTAGCCGGAATAGACGCCCTGGCGCCCGGTCGGATTGAACTCGGCGTCCTTGACGTGAAACATCTTGACCCGTTCGTGATAGATGTCGAGGAAGGCGAGATAGTCGAGCTGCTGCAGCACGTAGTGCGAGGGATCGTAGAGGATATTGCAGCGCGTGTGGCCCTTCACCGCGTCGAGAAAACGCTCGAAGGTCGCGCCGTCGAAAATGTCCTCGCCCGGATGAATTTCGTAGGCGACGTCGACGCCGGCCTCGTCGAAGGCGTTGAGGATCGGCGTCCAGCGGCGCGCCAATTCGGCGAACGCCGCCTCGATCAGGCCGGGCGCGCGCTGCGGCCAGGGGTAGACGAACGGCCAGGCGAGCGCGCCCGAAAAGGTCGCATGCGCGCCGAGCCCGAGGTTTTTCGAGGCCTTGGCCGCCAACATCATCTGCTCGACCGCCCATTTCTGCCGCTCGGCGGGGCGTCCGTGAACTTCCGCCGGCGCGAAGGCGTCGAAGGCGACGTCATAGGCCGGGTTGACCGCGACAAGCTGGCCTTGGAGATGCGTCGCCAGTTCGGTGATCGCCAACCCGTGGCTCGCCGCGACGCCCTTCAGCTCGTCGCAATAGGTCTGCGACGAGGCGGCCTTGGCAAGGTCGATCAGCCGACCGTCCCACGCCGGAATTTGCACCCCTTTGTAACCCAGCGACCCCGCCCATTCGCAAATCGAAGCGAAGGAATTGAACGGCGCCGCGTCGCCGGCGAATTGCGCCAGGAAAATCGCCGGACCCTTGACCATGCCAGCCATGACCGCCCCTCATCGTCATGCGCGCCTTTGCGCGCCATCTGTGTTGAATCGGGGAGCGCGCAAGCGCTCCCCGCAATGCGTCGTCGATCAGAACGGCGAGTCCTTGTAGTAGAAGGTCTTCGCGTTTTCCTTGGTCACCAGCGTCGCGTTGAGGATGTATTCGCCGCGCACCGGCATGCTCTCCTCGAGGCCGAGCGCGGTGAGGTCCATCGCCACGGCGACCATCGCCGGCGGGTAGAGGACGTCGACCGGGATCATCTTGTCGCCGTTCATCACCCGCTGAATCATTTCCTTCATGCCGGCGCCGCCGACGACGAACTGGATGTCGGTGCGCTTGGCCTGGTTGATCGCCTCGAGAATGCCGACCACCATATCGTCGTCCTGCGCCCAGACCGCGTCGATCTTGGGATGCTTGACGAGGAAGTCCTGCATCACCTTGAACGCGTCGTCGCGGCTCCAGTTGCCGTACTGGCTGTCGAGCACCTTGATGTCGGTGCCCTTGATGCCGTCCATGAACGCGTTATAGCGCGCCTCGTCGATCGGGATCGGCAGGCCGCGGATGATGACGATGTCGCCCTTGCCGCCCATCTTCTCCTTCATGTAAACGGCGGCGTTGCGGCCGACGCCGGGATTGTCGCCCCCGACATAGAGGTCGTAGATCGAGTGATCGGTCGAGATACGGTCGACGACGGTGACGAACGGCCCCTTCTGTTTCACCTTGCGGATCGGGTCGGTCAGGACGTTGGGATCGTGCGGCAGGATGACCAGCGCGTCGATGCCTTGGGTCGTGAGGTCCTCGAGCGCATTGGCTTGGGCGGCGGGGTCGGGCGAGGTCTTCACGAGCACCTTGAGCCCCGGATATTTCTTCTCGAGCGCCTTGGCCTCCTGCATGGCGAAGAACGCCACGCCGCCGGTCCAGCCGTGATCGGCGGTCGGGACCGAGACCGCCATCGTTTTCGTTTCCTGCGCCTGCGCCGCGCCGGCGATGAGCGCCGCAATCGCTAGACTTGCCAACAAATGTTTCATGTTTCCGTCTCCCACTGTTGAGAAGCCGCGAGCGGACGCCCAAGCCTCTCCGTTTATCCTCAACGGCCGCGCGCCAGTCCGCGTTGCGCCAGCATCGCAATGATGATGATTGCGCCCTGAACCGCGCCGATGAGGTATTCGCTGACCACATTCGACAACAGCATGATGTTGCCGATGACTTCGAGGATGAGCGCTCCGGCGATCGTGCCCCAAATCCGTCCGACGCCGCCCTTGAGCCGCGTGCCGCCGACGACGACGGCGGTGATCGCCGTCAGCTCCCAGCCGAGCCCGGTCGTCGAACTCGCCGAGCTCAATCTGGGAACATAGACGATGACGGCGATGGCGACGCAGAGACCCTGCAGCACGTAAGTGATCGTGCGCACCCGCGCGACGTTGATGCCGGAATATCGCGCGACGTCCTCGTTCGAGCCGACCGCGCGCACCCGCCGCCCGTAGGCCGTGCTGTAGAGGATGAAAGCGCCGATGATCGCGACGCCGAGAATGACCAGAACCGGATAGGGCACGCCGAAGACGTCGCCGAAATAGACCTGTCGATAGGCGGCCCGGACGTCGTTGTTCCTAATGGTGATCGACCCGCCCTGCGCGAGCCAAGTCAGCAGCGAGCGGAAGATGCCCATCGTTCCGAGCGTGACAATGAACGGCTCGATCTTGCCGACCGTGCTGGTCACGCCGTTGAAGAGCCCGCAGAGCGCCCCGACCGCCAACGAAAGCGCCATCGCGGCCACGATCAGCAGCGTGGCGTTCTCGATCCACCCCGAGTTCAGAAACAGGATCACCAATCCGGAGACCAGAGAGGCCATCGCGCCGACCGACAAATCGAGCCCGCCGCCGCAGATCACCAGCGTCTGGCCGACCGCGATGGTGGCGATGAACGTGCTGCGCGCCAGCACGTTGGTGAGATTGTCGACGCTCAAAAAGCGCGGATTGACAAGCAGCCCGAGCACACAGAGCAGCGCCAGCGCGAGAAACGGCGCCACCGCGCCGATCTCGATGAGCCGCTTCCTTGCAACCGCCGTTTCGTGGCCCGCCAGACTCATGAACGCGTCCCCTCCGCGTGGGTGTCGACGCCCGTCGCCAGGAAGACGATGGCGTGCTCGGTCATCCCCTCGCCTTCGACCTCGCCGACGATCCGTCCGCCTCGCATCACGATGATGCGATGGCAGATGCCGATGAGCTCGGTCATCTCCGAGGAGACGACGATGACCGATCGGCCTTCGGCGGCGAGCGCGGCGATGAAGCGATAGATCTGCTGCTTGGCGCCGATGTCGACGCCGCGCGTCGGCTCGTCGATGACGATGATCTTCGGGTCGAGTTGCATCATCTTGGCGAGGAGCAGCTTTTGCTGGTTGCCGCCCGACATCTGGCCCGCGAGCATCGCGCGGTCGCCGGCGCGGATGTCGAAGCGCTGGATGGCGTCCTCGAGCGCGCGATTTTCCCTGGGGATGTCGATGAGCAGGCCGCGCTGGAAGCGGTTGAGCGCGGCAAGCGTCAAGTTGAACGCGATCGACTCTTCCAGCAGCAGGCCTTTGCTCTTGCGGTCCTCGGTCAAATAGACGGCGCCGGCGCGCATCGCGCTCTGCGCATCGGGCCAGCGCTGCTCAGCGCCGTTGAGATGGATCTCGCCCCCGCCCTTGCGCAGACCGAAGAGCGCTTCGAACATTTCGGTGCGGCCGGCTCCGACGAGTCCGGAGAAGCCGAGAATCTCGCCCGGCCGGACGGCAAAGCTTGTCGCCTCGGCGAAGCCCGGCGCGTTGAAGCGGGAAACGACGAAGGTCGGTTCGCCGGTCGGCGCCGGCGGGCGCGGCGGATAGAGCGCGAGCAGGTCGCGCCCGACCATCAGCCGGGCCATGTCCTGGGGCTGCAATTCCGCGGCCGGACGGGTCGCGACGAGCTTGCCGTCGCGCAACACCGTGACGACGTCGGCGATCGCTTTGACCTCCTCGAGGCGGTGCGAAATGTAGAGCACCGCGACGCCCTTCGCCTTCAGTTCGCGGATGAGCTTGAGCAACGCCTCCGTCTCAACCGGGGTCAGCGACGCCGTCGGCTCGTCAAAAATCGCGATGCGGTGCGGCACAGCGAGCGCGCGGGCGATCTGGGCGAGCTGGCGTTGCGCGATCGAGAGCCGTTGCACAGGCGCGGTCACCGAGACGTCGACGCCAAACACACGCATCGCCTCCTCGGCGCGCGCGTTCATCGTGCGGTCGTCGACGACGACGCCGCGTCTCAACTCGCGGCCGAGAAACATGTTTTCGGCGATGGTCAGATCGGGCGCGAGAATGATTTCCTGGTGCACCAGCACGATGCCGCGCCGCTCGGCGTCGACCGGGCCGCGCAGCGTCGCCGTCGCGCCGTCAAGCCGGATTGTCCCGCTGGTCGGCGTCAGGTGGCCGCTGAGGATCTTCATCAGCGTCGATTTGCCCGCGCCGTTCTCGCCAATGATCGCATGGACCTGGCCGGGCGAGAACGCGAGGCTCACGTCGGACAGCACCTCGACCGGCCCGAAGGAGCGCGACAGCCCAACCGCTTCGAGCAGCGCCCCCGGCGCCGCCGATTCCTCGCTCGCGGACCTTTGCTGCGGCGGTTGAACCATATCCTCCCTCTTTCGATCGCGCCCGCTATGGGGTTGCGAGCTTGCGCCGTCGACGCTGGAGTCGCGACGCGTCAAACCGGACGCCCCTCTTTTCTCAGGGCCCGAACCGAGCGCGGCCTATTGCCTTTGCACCTCTGCGTGACGAATTATGAAAAGGATTTCATTCCTTGTCAAGCCGGCCCCCTCGATTGACGGCCATCGGCCTGCGCCGTACGATCGGGGCCTTCGATATCGGCGCCGACGACTGGCATCGGGATCACTTGTCTCCGCCGGACCCCGGTCGAGTTCAGAAAATCTTCGGTAAATCCGCAGGATTGCTGGCGGGACGGCCCGGCCCGTCCGATGCGCTGGAGGGACCGCGCAGACTGGAGGGCGGCGCCGAGAGCGCGTCGCAAGGCCGTTCCGACATCGGCGAGACGATGCGCGGCGCCACCGCCAGAATTGACATGAGCTGACGATTTATGATAACGATTTCATGTTTTGCGGAGCCGTGGTCCCTTCTAAATAGTCAAAATTGGGCGTTTCCGGCGCGGCGGTTGGCGCGGCGCGGGAACGGACCTCTCGCTAGGAGTCTCTTTTGCCCCGCCGAAATACGCCGACGATGAAGGATGTCGCCTCCCGCGCCGGCGTGTCGCTCGCCACCGTCAGCCGCGCCATGTCGGCCTCGACGGACGTATCGGCCAATCTCAGGCGCCGCATCGAGCAGGCGGCGCAAGACCTCGACTACACCGTGAATTTCAACGCCCGGTCGCTGCGCAGTCGGTCGAGCGGCATCATCGTCGTGCTCGTGTGGGACATCGCCAACGCGTTCTTTCCCGTGCTGCTGCAGGGGATCGAAGAGCAGGCGCGGGTGATGGGCAAGGCGATCCTCATCGGCGACACGGCCAACGACAGCGAAATGGCCGCGACTTACGGGCGCATGGTTGAAGGCCAGCGCGCCGACGGGATGATCTTGCTCAACGGCAACGTCCCGCGCAGCGACGCCAGGAGTTCGCGCTCGGCGGCGCGCCGCTATCCCATCGTCGCCATCAGCGAACGGATCCCCGGCGCGGCGATTCCGACCGTCGGCATCGACAACGTCGCCGCGTGCGTCGATATGGTCGGCTACCTCGCTCAAATCGGCCATAGGCGCATCGTCCATCTCATGGGGCCGGCCGACAACATCTTGTCGCAAGAGCGGGTCGAAGGGTTTCGCAAAGGCTTGGCGCATTTCGGCTGCGAGACCTGGGCCGATTGCGTCCAGCCGAGCGGCTTCACCATCCGCTCCGGACGCGTCGCGATGGCGCGGGCGCTCGAAGACAAGATGCGTCCGACCGCGGTGTTTGCTTCGAACGACGAAGCCGCGATCGGCGCCATCATCGAAGCCAAGTCGCGCGGCTTGAGGGTTCCCGACGACATAACCGTCGTCGGGTTCGACGACATCGAGTTCGCCCAGAGTTACGATCCGCCGCTGACGACGATCTACCAGCCGCGCCGCGACATGGGGCGCAAGGCGATGGAGATTCTCGGTCGCCTTCTCGTCGAGCCGCGCAGGCCCGAGCCGGACGTGCTGCTCGACTACAAGCTCGTCGTGCGCGCCAGCAGCGCGCCGCCTCCCAAGCGCTGACCGCCTCGAGCGTCGCCGAGGCGCGACCGGCGAACGCGGCCTGGCGGGCCGCTTGCGTCCCGAGCGGCGCCGTCCTTGCGGCTGGCGCTTGTCGAGGCGAGAGGCGTGGAGCTCCGTCCCTCAAACTCGGGGGGCAAGCATAGACCGGACGCCGCATCCGAAGTAACGTCGAAGAATGAAGTCGAAAGGCGCCGTCGTCCCGCCCAGACCGTAAGCGGGTGGGGTCGGGAGAAGTGTGATCGGCCGGGCGGCGAGCCCGGCCGAACTGCCGATATTGCTGCGGATGGAGGCACGATGCGTTCGATCTCATTCTCCGCGCTGGCGCGAACGCTCGCGGCGGCGCTGCTCGTCGTAGGCCTCGCGACGGGCGCGTATGCGGCGAGGGGGGTCAATGGCGTCGGAACGCACGCCCCGGCCCCGGCCCCCGCCGCGCCGTCCAGTCACTCGGACATCCTGCTCGGCGGCGAGGATCCCAGCGCCTGCGGGGGCGGCCTCGCGCTGCCCGCCCCGTCGTCGTTTGGCGACGCCGCCGAGGCGGTGAAGGGACTCTCGCGCGCGACGCAGGCTTATCTCAAGCAATGTCATTGCGTCACGCAGGAATGCGTCGCCGACGCGCTCGATCGTTACGCTGAGGCGCTCGCCGCCCTGGCGCCGCGTTTGCCCAAGGACTTGCAGACTATGCCTGACGTCGTCGCACAGGCGGCGAGCCGCGTTCGCGCCGCGCGGACGAGGGCCGAATCGATCGCGGCCTTGAACCATGCGGCCGCTCTCATCCACAAAGACCTCATGCTGGTGAGCGCGGAAGACCCCGGCGCCCAGCGCCAGACGCGCAGCGCCGCCTTCGTCGTCGACACGCTGAACGTCGCGAGCCTGTCGCTGGAGAGGGGCGGCGCGCTCTAGGGGGGCGCGAGGGGGGGCGGAGCGATTGGCTCCGCCGGATTGCGGAGAATTCCGCAAGTGGAGGGAATATGCGTTCGATGGCGTTTTCCAATTTGGCGCGAACGCTCGTGGCGGCGCTCCTCATGGCCGCTTTCGTGGCCGGCGCGTACGAGGCGGCGCCGGCGGCCAATAGCGTCACGCACGCCCCCCCGGCCCCGGCCCCGGCTGCGCCTTCCGGCCACTCGGTCGTCTCGGTCGGCGGCGAGGATCCGAGCGGCTGCGGCGACGGCCTTTCGCTCGCCGGCCCTTCCCCGCAAGACGGCGCCGCCGACGCGGTGAAGGCGCTCTCGAGCGCCACGCAGGCCCATATCAAGCAATGCCATTGCGCCACGCAGGACTGCGTCGCCGACGCGCTCGACCGCTACGCCGAAGCGCTCGCCGCGATTGCGCCGCGGTTGCCCAAGGAATTGCAAGAGGCGCCCGTCGTCGTCGCGCGGGCGGCGCGTCGGGTTCGCTTCGCCAAGACGAAGGCGGAAGCAATCACCGCCCTCAATCAAGCGGCCGCGCTGATTCACAAGGATATTGCGCTGGTGAGCGCGGGAGATTCCGACATGCAGCAGCTGCGGACCCGAAGCGCCGCCTTCGTCGTCGACACGCTCGACGTGGCGAGCCTGGCGCTGGAGAAGGGCGGCGCGCTCTAGGCTGATCGTAGTGACGAGGAATTGAGCGGTTGGCGGCGCCAGGCCGCTGGCGATTCCGCAACAGGAGGCGACATGCGTTCGATCCCCTTTTCCGCGACGGCGCGGACGCTCGCGGCGGCGCTGTTCGTGGTCGCTTTGGCGGCGAGCGCGCAGGCGCAGAAAGCCCCAACGCACGCTCCGGCGCCGGCCGCGCCGGGCAGTCACGGCGAAATCTTGTTGGGCGGCGACGACCCGAGCGCTTGCGGCGGCGTGGCGCTTCCCGATCCGTCGTCCTTCGCCGACGCCGCCGATGCGGTGAAGGGGCTGTCGAGCGCGACGCAGGCCTATATCAAGCAATGCCATTGCGCCGCTCAGGATTGCGTCGCCGACGCGCTCGATCGCTACGCCGCGGCGCTCGCCGCCGTGGCGCCGCGGCTGCCCAGGCAATTGCAGGACATGCCGGACGTTGTCGCGCGGGCGGCGCGTCGCGTTCGCTTCGCCAAGAGCAAGGCCGAAGCGATCAAGGCCCTGAACCAGGCGGCGGCCCTCATCCACAAGGATGTCACGCTGGTGCGGGCGGACGACGCCGACGCGCAACGCCAGACGCGAAGCGCCGACTCCGTCGTCGACACGCTCAACGTGGCGAGTCTCGCGCTGGAAAAGGGCGGCGCGCTCTGAGCCGCGCCGGGGCGAGCGCGCCACGATCGCGTCGGCGTTCCGCCTCCCGCCTTGACTTGCGCTGCGCCCGATCGCATCGAAAGCGGCAGCGATGTTCTCAAGGGATGACGCCCATGGGCGCGGCGCGCGAATTGGCAAGACTTGGAACGGCGCTGACGCGCCGCCTCGTTGTGCTGGCGGCCCTCGCGCTGGTCGCGGCCGGTCCGGGGCTGGCGGAGAGCCGTGTCGCGTTGGTTATCGGCAACGGCGCCTACCAGGCGGTTCCCGCGCTCGCCAATCCGCCCAACGACGCCAGGGACGTCGCCGAGGCGCTCAGATCGCTCGGTTTCAGCGTGACGCTCGGCCTCGATCTCGACCAGGCGCAGATGGAGCGGGCCATCGCGGAATTCGGCCTGCGCGCCGCCTCGGCCGACGTTTCGCTGTTCTATTACGGCGGCCACGGCTTGCAGGTCTCCGCCCACAATTACCTCATTCCGGTCGATGCGCAGCTGCATAGCGTCGACGACATCGACAGGCGCACCATCCAACTCGACGACGTGCTCGACGCGCAGGCCAAGGGCGCCGGCATTCATCTCGTGTT
>CAVWKL010000081.1:0-37897 GCA_963755075.1 uncultured Alphaproteobacteria bacterium | reverse complement strand
CTTCTCCCCCTGCCGACGCCTTCGTTCGCCATTACGTATTGCTAAGGCGGCGAACGGGCGATCTGCGTGCCGCGCGCCGGCCGGGAAGACGAAGCTTGAGCGGCCCGAAGGAAGCGCGCCCGCTCGCCATCTTTTGCGGCGGCGGCAATTTCCCTCTTGAAGTCGTGCGCGCCGCGCACGCCGCCGGTCGCGCGCCCTTCGTCGTCGGCATTGTCGGCTCGTCCGATCCGGCGATCGAGGCGTTCCCGCACGTTTGGGCCCACATGGGCCAGATCGGCAGGATTTTGAGCGCGCTGAAGGAACGCGCGATCGCCGACCTCGTCTTCGTCGGCGCGATGATCCGTCCCGAGCTTGCCGATTTGCGGATCGACTGGGGCGCGCTGAAGCGTGCGCCGGAACTGGCGCAATTGTTTCGCGGCGGCGACAACCGCCTGCTCGTCGGCATAGCCGAGATGTTCGAGCGCGAAGGCTACCGCGTCGTCGGCGTGCACGAAATCGCTCCGCAATTGCTGGCGCCGGCGGGACCGATCGGCGCGCTCGCCGCCTCGAGCGAAGCCGAAGCCGACGCGCGCGTCGGCGCGACCCTGCTTGCCGCCTTGTCGCCCTTCGACGTGGGACAGGGCGTCGTCGTCGCCAACGCGCGCGTCATCGCGGTCGAAGCGGTCGAAGGCACCGACGCGATGCTGGCGCGGGTCGCCGAGCTCAGGGCCTCGCGGCGCCTGGGCTTCCGGGGACCGGCGGGCGTCTTCGTCAAAGCGCTGAAGCGCAACCAGGACTTGCGCCTCGACATGCCGACCGTCGGGCCGAATACGATCGAAGCCGCCAGGCGCGCGCAATTGCAGGGCGTCGCGCTCGCCGCCGGTCAAGTCCTTATCGCCGATCGCCAGGCGTTCTCGCGCGCCGCCGACGAAGCCGGCGTGTTCGTCGTCGGCTTTGCGCCGTGAGCGCGCCGACGCGGCGGCTGCGCGTGGCGCTGATCGCCGGCGAGCATTCCGGCGATCAACTCGGCTTCAAGCTGATGCGGGCGTTGCGCGCCCAGACGGGCGGGGAAATCGAATTCTCCGGCGTCGGCGGCGAGGCGATGGAGGCCGAGGGGCTGAGAAGCCTGTTCCCGCTGAGCGACATCGCGGTGATGGGCTTCTTGCCGGTTCTGGCGAAGCTGCCGAAATTGCTGGCGCGGATCCGTCAGTCGGCGGAGGCGGTCGTCGCCGCGCGTCCGGACGCGCTCGTCATCATCGACAGCCCCGACTTCACCCACCGCGTGGCGCGGCGCGTGCGGCGGGCGCTGCCGGAGCTGGCGGTCGTCGACTACGTCAGCCCTTCGGTGTGGGCCTGGCGGCCGGGGCGCGCCAAGGCGATGCGCGCCTATGTGGACTGCGTGCTCGCGTTGTTGCCCTTCGAGCCGGCCGCGCACGCGAGATTGGGCGGGCCGAGATGCGTCTATGTCGGTCATCCCCTGATCGAGCGCCTGGGCGAATTGCGCCCCAATGCTGAAGAGGCGCGCCGCCGCGCCGCCGCGCCGCCGCTCGTGGCGGTGCTGCCCGGTTCGCGCCGTTTCGTCATTGCGCGGCTGATGGATGATTTCGCCGGCGCGCTGGCTCTGGTCGGGCGGGAATATGGCCCCTTCGAGGTCGTCTTGCCGACTTTGCCGCATTTGGAGAACGACGTCAGGGCGCACGCGCGCGGGTGGGCGGTGACGCCGCGCATCGAAGTCGGCGAGGCCGCCAAGCTTGCGGCGTTTCGCATCGCCCACGCCGCGCTCGCCGCTTCGGGGACGGTGACGCTGGAACTCGCGCTCGCCGGCGTGCCGATGGTCGGCGCCTACAAAGTCTCGCGCTTCGAAGAACCGCTCAAGCACTTTATCAAGCTGCCGTTCTCGATCCTGCCGCCGAACCTCATCCTTGGCGAGCGCGCGGTGCCGGAAATCCTGCAGCGCGAATGCACGCCGGCCCGCCTCGCCGAGGCGCTCCTGGCGACAATGCGCGAAGGGCCCGCTCGCCAGGCTCAGCTCGAAGCGCTCACGCGTCTCGATGCGCTGATGCTCGGCGTCGACAGCGCCGCCCCGAGCGAACGCGCGGCCCGCGAAGTGCTGGCGACGATCGCGGCGCGCGGGGCGCAAAACCCATAGACTTTGCGCTGGCGCGGGACCCTCAGCGGTTGCCCATCGGCTTGTATTCGCGCTGCGGCGCGCCGGTGTAGAGCTGGCGCGGCCGGCCGATCTTCTGATCGGGGTCGTCGATCATTTCCTTCCACTGGGCGATCCAGCCGACCGTGCGCGCCACCGCGAACAGCACGGTGAACATGTCGGTCGGGAAGCCCATCGCCTTGAGCGTGATGCCCGAATAGAAGTCGATGTTCGGATAGAGCTTCTTCTCGATGAAGTAATCGTCGTTGAGCGCAATCCGCTCAAGCTCCATCGCGACGTCGAGCAGCGGATCGTCCTTGATGCCGAGCTCGTTGAGGACGTCGTGCGCGGTTTTCTGCATGATCTTGGCGCGCGGGTCGTAATTCTTGTAGACGCGGTGGCCGAAGCCCATGAGGCGGAAGGGATCGCTCTTGTCCTTGGCCTTGGCGATGTATTTGGGAATATTGGCGACCGTGCCGATTTGACCGAGCATCTTGAGCGCCGCTTCGTTGGCGCCGCCGTGCGCCGGGCCCCACAGGCAGGCGATGCCCGCCGCGATGCAGGCGAAAGGATTGGCGCCCGACGAGCCGGCCAGACGAACCGTCGAGGTCGACGCGTTCTGTTCGTGGTCGGCGTGGAGGATGAAGATGCGGTCCAGCGCGCGGGCCAGAACCTCATTGACCTTGTAGTCCTCGCAGGGAACTCCAAAGCACATACGCAGGAAATTTCCAGTATATCCAAGGTCGTTCTTCGGAAACATGAACGGCTGGCCAATCGAGTATTTGTAGGCGATCGAGGCCAGCGTCGGCATCTTGGCGATCATGCGCACCGAGGCGATCTCGCGTTGACGCGGATCGTTGATGTCGATCGAGTCGTGATAGAAAGCGGCGAGCGCGCCGACGCAGGCCACCATGACCGACATCGGGTGGGCGTCGCGGCGGAAGCCCTGGAAGAACCGCAACATCTGCTCGTGCACCATGGTGTGGCGGGTGACGCGATTGTCGAAGTCGGCTTTTTGCGCGGCGTTGGGCAATTCGCCGTAGAGCAGGAGATAGCAGCTCTCGAGAAAGTCGCCGTACTCGGCAAGCTGCTCGATCGGGTAGCCGCGATAGAGCAGCACGCCGGCGTCGCCGTCGATGTAGGTGATTTTCGATTCGGTGCTCGCCGTCGAGGTGAACCCCGGATCGTAGGTGAACATCCCGGTCTGGCTGTAGAGCTTGCCGATGTCGACCACGGCGGGACCGACGGTTCCCGTCTTGACCGGAAGGTCGACGCTCATTTCGCCGTACTTAAGGCTTGCGGACGGTGCGGACATCAACCTTCTCCCCCGAGGCGCGCGACGCCAAAGCATGATTGTGCAGCGCAATACCGCTACCGGATCGCGCTCGACGCCACAAGTCAATAATGGGGCGCGGGGAGGTCGGCTCGGCGACGACTATTGCGGGTTCTCGTAACTGAAGGTCTGGGCGTTTTCATCGTAGGCGAAAAGTTCGCCGTAACGGCCGAGGTTGATGATCGCGCGCAGGGTGCGTTCGGCGTAGTCCTCGGACATATAGTCCTCGAGCTCCTCGCGGAAACGCGTGGCGGGGGCGCGATGGCTCGGCCGCTCGTCGAGCACCCGTTTGATATGCGCGGCGAGCGGAATGTCGGCGAGCAATTGGTCGCCGAACAGCTTCTTGCGTTGGTCGACGTCCATGTCGACAAAGCGCTTGCCGACGCTCGTGAGCTTAATGTCGCCCTCGGCGAATTCGGCCAGATGCAGCAACTGCAAGGTCTCGCCGAGCGGGAAGAGATCGTCGACCTCGAGCTGCAGCGAGTCGGCCAGATGCGGCAGGTCGGCTTGGCCGTTGTAAGGCGGGGCGGCAATTTCCTCGAGCATGCCGGCGAGCGAGTTGGTGGAGACCAGCGGCAGCGCCAGCCCGAGCCCGGCGCCGGGCGCGACCGCCTCGCGGCCGATCGGCTTCGGTTCGGGGCGTTGGGTCATCAGCGCGTAGATGCTGTCGACGAGCTGGCGAAACTCCGGGTCGAGGCGGTTGCGCGGTTGGGCAAGCGGAATGGCGATCTCGGCGGCGACGCGTCCCGGGTTCGACGAGAGCACGAGCACGCGGTCGCACATCAGCACCGCTTCCTCGATGTTGTGCGTCACCATCAGGATCGACTTGATCGGGATGCGCCCCTCTTGCCAGAGTTCGAGCAGGTCGGTGCGCAAGGTCTCGGCGGTCAGCACGTCGAGCGCTGAGAACGGTTCGTCCATCAACAGGATTTTCGGTTGCACGACCAAGGCGCGGGCGAAGCCGACGCGCTGGCGCATGCCGCCTGAAAGCTCCTTGGGGTAGGCGGATTCGAAGCCGTCGAGACCGATGACGTCGATCGCCTGCAGCGCGCGCTTGCGCGTGTCGTCGAGCGGAACGCCCTGCGCCCTGAGGCCGATTTCGACATTGTCGAGCACCGAAAGCCAGGGAAACAGCGCGAAGCTTTGGAACACCATCGCGACATCCTCGGCGGGGCCGTCGACCGGCTTGCCGGCGATCGCCACCGACCCTTGGGTCGGATGCGCCAGCCCAGAGATGATGCGCAACAGGGTCGATTTGCCGCAGCCGGAACGGCCGAGCAGCCCGACGATCTCGCCCGTCCTGAGGCTCAGCGAAACGTCCTGCAGCACCGGCGCGCCGGGTTCGCCGGAACCCTTGGCGAAGGTCTGGCTGACATGGCTGACGTCGAGCAACACCGCGGCGTTGGGGTCGAGCATGGATTGATCCTCCTAGAGCCGAGCGTCACAAGCGCAACCGTCGTTCAGCGTGCGCGTAGAGCTGTCGCCAGAACAATCGATTGAACAGGGTGACGAAGATCGACATGATCGCGACGCCGAGGACGATCTTGGGGAAGTCGCCCTTATCGGTCGCCTCGGCGATATAGTCGCCGATGCCGTGGGCGGCGACCGTCTGGTCCTTCCACTTGACGTACTCGGCGACGATCGAGGCGTTCCACGAGCCGCCTGAGGCGGTGATGGCGCCGGTCAAGTAGTAGGGCGCGACGCCAGGTAGGATAACCTGCCGCCACCAATCCCAACCGTGAACGCGGAAATTCGTCGCCGCCTCGCGAAGATCGTTGGGAAACGCCGCCGCGCCGCCGATGGTGTTGAACACGATGTACCATTGCGTGCCGAACACGATGAGGCCGCTCAGCCAGATGTCCGGATTGAGATGGAAGACCACAACGAGGCTGACCGCCGCGCCGAATAACAGATTGACTGGAAACGCGGCGAGAAACTGCGCGATCGGCTGAACCGCTTCGGCCCAGCGTGGCCGGAGGCCGATCCAGACGCTGATCGGCACCCATAAGATCGTCGCCAAGGCCATCAGCACGACCACCCGGATCAAGGTGTAGACCGTGAGGATCGTCGCTTGGAGGACGTCGGCCCAGCCGAGTTCCGTCCCGATATAGGCGACGACGCTCGCCAGCGCCCACAGCGCCACCGCGGCGACGATGGCGATCCAGACGACGTCGAGGATGCGCGAGGCCGCCCGCGTCGG
The DNA here is from genome assembly GCA_963755075.1 of uncultured Alphaproteobacteria bacterium. Classification (GTDB taxonomy): domain Bacteria; phylum Pseudomonadota; class Alphaproteobacteria; order Rhizobiales; family Beijerinckiaceae; genus Roseiarcus. The sequence continues at coordinate 32,239 of CAVWKL010000081.1, read as the reverse complement.
AGCGAGCGCGTTGGCGGGCAGCAATTTCGGAAATCTCAGCGGCCAAAAACTCACTGAGCGCAGCGCCGCGAAGATCGGCCGGAAGGCCAACCGGATCCAATTGGTGCGCTGCAGGAGATCGAGCACCCAGGACTGCTCGACGTCCTGGCCGACCGACAGCTCGACGCGGAACTTTGCCGCCCAGGCGATGATCGGGCGGAACAGCAGCTGATCGTATAGCAGAATGACGATCGCCATGGTCGCGACCGCGGCGAGGATGGCGTCCCAGCGTCCCGCATTATTGGCGGCGGCGATATAGGAGCCGACGCCCGGCAGGGTGATCGTCGTGTCGCCGACAGTGATGGCTTCCGACGCGACGACGAAGAACCAGCCGCCCGACATCGACATCATGGTGTTCCAGATGAGGCCGGGCACCGCGAAGGGCGCTTCCAACTGCCAGAACTTCTGCCAGCCGGTGAGGCGAAAGCCGCGCGCGACTTCGTCGAGATCGCGCGGCACCGTGCGCAGCGACTGATAGAGCGAAAAGGCCATGTTCCAGGCTTGGCTGGTGAAGACCGCGAAGATCGCGGCGCATTCCGCGCCGAGCACGTTGCCGGGAAACAGGCCGAGAAAGAACGTGACGGTGAAGGACAGGAAGCCGAGAATCGGCACCGACTGCAGGATGTCGAGAAGCGGAATCAGCACCATTTCGGCGCGCCGGCTTTTGGCCGCCAACGTCGCATAGGTGAAGGTGAAGACGAACGAAGCCGCCAACGCCGCGAACATGCGCAGCGCCGTGCGCAGCGCGAAATACGGCAGGCCGCTATAGTCGAGCGAGACGGCCTGCGCTTCGGTCGGCGGCAGCGGCGCGTTGACGCCGTGAAAGGTGCGCGCGATTCCGACGAAGACGGCCAAGATCACGGCGAGCGCGATGAGGTCCCATTGGTTCGGCAGGATTCGGCGGCTGACCGAAGTGACGCTGTATTGTTTCGCCATCAGATCGATCCGGCAAGAGCTTCGGGCGGGGCTCTTCCGAGTCGAACGACCCGACAGGCCTCAGTATCGGGAAACACACCGTGTGCGCGTTGGCAAACAAAAAGTGCCGCCGCGCGGCGCTTTTTCCTTGTCGGCGATCGGCGCGCTCCCGCCGGTGCAATGGCGTGCGCATGTGACAGGAAGACGACAGCGCGGCGCGCCGCTACGGCGCCTTTGTCTGATCGCGCAGCCGACCCAAACTTTCCTCGCGCCCGAGCACCGCCAGCACGTCGAAAATGCCGGGCGAGGCCGCGCGGCCGGTCACCGCGGCGCGCAGGGGCTGGGCGATGAGGCCGAGCTTGGCGCCCTGCTCGGCGGCGTAGTCGCGCACGATCGCTTCCGTCGCCGCCGCGCTCCAATCGTCGACCCGCGCGAGCCGCGGCAGCAGCGCCTCGAGGTGCGTCCGGCCGCCGCGCGCGAGGATCTCTTCGGCCTTTTCGTCCATCGCCAGCGGCCGTTCGGCGAACAGGAAGGCGGCGCCGTCGAGAAGTTCGACCAGCGTCTTGGCGCGCTCCTTCAGGCCCGGCAGCGCGGCCGCGAGCTGGGCGCGCTTGCCGGCGTCGAGCTTGGCGGCGATCGCCGGGCCGCCGGGCAGATAGGGCAGGGCGCCGATCAGCGCGGCGAGCAATTCGCCGTCCCGCGCCGCGCGCATGAAATGGCCGTTCATGTTCTCGAGCTTGACGAAGTCGAAGCGCGAGGGCGAACGGCCGATCGCCGGCAGATCGAAGGCGGCGATCATCTCCTCGGTGGAGAAGAATTCGCGATCGCCCTGGCTCCAGCCGAGCCGCACGAGGTAATTGCGCAGCGCGGCGGGGAGGTAACCCAGCGCGCGGTAGGCGTCGACGCCGAGCGCCCCGTGACGCTTGGAGAGCTTGGCGCCGTCCGGCCCGTGGATCAGCGGGATGTGCGCCATGACCGGCACGTCCCAGCCGAGCGCGCCGTAGATCTGCATCTGCCGCGCGGCGTTGGTGAGATGGTCGTCGCCGCGGATGATATGGGTGACGCCCATGTCGTGGTCGTCGACGACGACGGCGAGCATGTAGGTCGGATTGCCGTCGGAGCGCAGGAGCACGAGGTCGTCGAGTTCCTTGTTGGCGAAGGTGACCTTGCCCTGCACCTTGTCGTCGACGATGGTCTCGCCGTCCTGGCGCGCACGCAGGCGGATCACCGGCCTGACGCCCGGCGGGGCTTCCTTGGGGTCGCGGTCGCGCCAGCGCCCGTCGTAGCGCATCGGCTTGCCCTCGGCGCGCGCCTTGGCGCGCATCTCCTCGAGTTCCTCCGGGCTGGCATAGCAGCGATAGGCGCCGCCCGAGGCGAGCATTTGCTCGGCCAACTCGCGATGGCGAGCGACCCGCGCATATTGGCTCATCGCCTCGCCGTCCCACTTCAGCCCGAGCCACTCGAGGCCGTCGATGATGGCGTCGACCGCCGCCTGGGTCGAGCGCTCGCGGTCGGTGTCCTCGATGCGCAAGAGAAACCGCCCGCCGAAGCGCTTGGCGTAAAGCCAATTGAACAGCGCGGTGCGCGCGCCGCCGATATGCAGAAATCCGGTCGGGGAGGGCGCAAAGCGCGTCACGACTTGGGTCATAGGCGGGCGGCGGTCTTTTTGTCTGGGAGAGGGCGGCCCATTCGGGCCGACCCGGCGCGCCGCTGTAACAGAAACAGGGGCCGGGGACAAAGGCGAGGTCATTCCGCGAGGCGCCGCTGGCGACGAACTCGCACATTGCGACGCCGCGCCATGGCGTCGCCGCATAAAGTGCATTAGCCTCGCGTCGCAACCTCCGGCGGGCGGCCGTTCCCTCGATGTCGAGCATCTTCCTCAGCCATTCCAGCGACGACAATTTCGAGGCCGTTGCGCTACGCGATTGGCTGGCCTCGGAGGGCTGGGACGACGTCTTCCTCGATCTCGATCCCGAGCGCGGCATCGCGGCGGGGGAGCGTTGGGAGCGGGCGCTGCACGAGGCGGCGACGCGCTGCGAGGCGGTCATCTTCCTCGTCTCCGCCCATTGGCTCGCGTCGGGCTGGTGCCTGAAGGAATACAGCATCTCGCGCGCGCTCAACAAGAAGCTGTTCGCGGTCATCGTCGATCCCGGCAAGACGATCGCCGACCTGCCGCCGGAGCTGAAGGGCACGTGGCAGGTCGTCGATCTCGCCGGCGGGCAGGATGGCCAGTTGGTGCGCGCCCAGCTTCCGGGCTCGCATGAGGAAAAGCACATCGTCTTTTCCAAGGACGGCTTGAGGCAGCTGAAACGCGGCCTGGATAAGGCCGGGCTCGACCCGAAGTTCTTCGTCTGGCCGCCGGCGGACGAGGCGACCCGCGCGCCCTATCGCGGCCTGAAGCCCCTGGAGGGCGTCGACGCCGGCATCTTCTTCGGCCGCGAGGCGCCGATCGTCGAGGCGACCGACCGGCTGCGCGGCCTCAGGGCGGGGGCGCCGCCGAGGCTGTTGGTGATCCTGGGCGCCTCGGGCGCGGGCAAGTCGTCGTTCCTGCGCGCCGGGCTCCTGCCCCGCCTGGCGCGCGACGAGAGGAACTTCCTTGCGTTGCCGGCGATCCGTCCCGAGCGGGCGGCGCTCACCGGCGAGAACGGCCTGCTGCACGCGCTCGATGCGGTCCTGCAGAGCCACACCCGCGCCGAAATCCGCGCAGCGATCCAGGCCGGCGCTGCGGGCTTGCGGCCGCTGCTCGAAGACCTCGCGGCTACGAGCTTGAAAGGCGTGTCCGCCGCGCCAGACGGATTGAAGCCGCCGGCCGTGGTGCTGGCGATCGATCAGGCGGAGGAATTGTTTCGCCCCGAGGGCGCGACCGAGGGCGGCGCGCTGCTGGAACTCGTCCGCGATCTCACGGGCGGCGACGATCCCGCGGTTATCGCGATCTTCGCCATCCGCTCCGATTCCTACGATGCGCTGGAGCACGCCAAGCCGCTCGAAGGCCATGCCCAAAGCGCCCTGCCTTTGCTGCCGATGCCGCGCGGCGCCTATAAGGACGTGATCGAGGGGCCGGCGCGGCGTTACGTGGAGGCAGGCAATGCGCTGACCATCGAACCGCAACTGACTGAGCGCCTGCTCGAGGACATCGACAAGGGCGGCGGCAGCGACGCGCTGCCCCTGCTCGCCTTCACGCTGGAGCAATTGTTCCGTGACTATCGCCGCTCCGGCGCGCTGCGGCTGAAGAATTACGAGGATTTCGGCGGCCTCAAGGGCGCCATCGACGCGGCGGTCGAGCGCGCGTTTGCGGCGGCCGATTCCGATTCGCGCATCCCGAGGGAACGCAAGGCGCGCGAGGCGCTGCTGCGGCGCGGGCTCATCCCGTGGCTCGCTGGGATTGACCCCGACTCTAATAGCCCGCGCCGCAACATCGCGCGGCGCGAGGAGATTCCGGAGGAAGCGCGCCCGCTGATCGAGCTGCTGGTGGCCGAGCGCCTGCTGTCGACCGACGCCGTCACGACCAGGGACGCGACGACCGGCGCCGAAAGCCGCGTCGTCACCATCGAGCCGGCGCACGAGACGCTACTGCGCCAATGGGGGCTGCTGCAGGGCTGGCTCGCCGAGGATTTTGGGCTGCTGGCGACGTTGGAGGGCGTGCAGCGCGCGGGGCGCGAGTGGGAGGCCAACGGCAAGGCCGAGGCTTGGCTCGCCCATCAGGGGCAGCGGCTTGCGGAAGCGCTAGGGCTGGATGCGCGCCCCGACATCGCGGCGAAGCTCGATGCGGGGGACCGCGCCTATCTCGCGGCCTGCCGCGCCAAGGAGGAAGCCGCGCGGGCGGAGGCGGAGGCGCGGCGGAAGGAGCGGGAGGAGGAGCAGGCGAGGAAGCTGGCGGACGCGAAGGCGGTCGCTTCCGCCAATCGGCGCACCGCGCAGCGCACCGGCATCGGCCTCGTGGTTGCGCTTGTCCTTGCGATCTCGGCCGGCGGATTTGGCTTTTATGCCCAGCGCGAAAAGGCGATCGCGGATCAAGAGACGCAGGCGGCGCAGGTGCAACGCGACGCCGCCGACAGCGCCGCGAAGGACGCCAAGGCGCAGCGCGATGAGGCAGATGCGGCGAAGTCGGCGGCGATTGAACGCGAATTTGAAGCGCAGCGCAATCAAGCTGCAGCCCTCACAGCCTTATCCAACATAGCGATATCGACGAATCCAACGCGAGCGCTGAAGCTCGCGCTCGCCGCATGGCCAAGGCGCACGACGGACCAAACGCCGAGGCTTTCCGTGACGATCACGGCTCTTGGCGCAGCCGTGGCGGAATCACGAGAGCGAATAATTCTTCGCGGCCACGAAGACGATGTGTTCAGCGCTGCTTTCTCTCCCGATGGGACCCGCGTCGTCAGCGCTTCCCGTGATAGGACCGCGCGGCTATGGGACGCCGCGACGGGCGCGTCGATCGCGATTCTTCGCGGCCATGACGACGATGTGTCCAGCGCCGCTTTCTCTCCGGACGGGACACGCGTCGTCACGACTTCCCGTGACAAGACGGCGCGGCTGTGGGACGCCGCGACGGGCAAGGAAATCGCCGTCCTGCGCGGCCACGACGGACCGGTGTGGAGCGCCGCCTTCTCCCCGGACGGGACGCGCATCGTCACCGCGTCCGCCGACAAGACCGCGCGGCTGTGGGACGCCGCGACAGGCGCGTCCCTCGCCGTCCTGCGCGGCCATGAGGACAATGTGTTTAGCGCCGCCTTTTCGCCGGATGGCAAGCGCATAGTGACGGCTTCCGCCGACAAGACCGCGCGGCTGTGGGACGCCGCGACAGGCGCATCCATTGTTGTCCTGCGCGGGCATACCAGCGGCGTTTTCAGCGCCGCCTTCTCGCCGGACGGGAGGCGGGTCGTCACCGCCTCCAGCGACGGCACGGCGCGGCTGTGGGATGCGGTGAATGGCGAAGAATGGCTCGTGTTCCCCGGCGATGGCCATTCCGTTCTGAGCGCGGCCTTTTCGCCGGACGGGACAAGCGTGGTCACCACATCCGCCGACAAGACCGCGCGGCTGTGGGGCGCCGATTTGGGCAATTCCGGCGTCGTCCTGCGCGGCCACGACGACGCTGTGTCCAGCGCCGCCTTCTCCCCAGACGGGACCCGTGTCGTGACCACATCGGCCGACAAGACCGCGCGGCTGTGGGACGCCGCGACGGGCAGGGAAATTGTCGTCCTGCGCGGCCACGCCGGCGGGGTTTCAAGCGCCGCCTTCTCCCCCGACGGGACGCGGGTTCTCACCGCCTCTGACGACGCGACCGCGCGGCTGTGGGACGTCGCGGCTGGCATGGCGATCGCCGTTCTGCGCGGCCATGACCAGCAGGTTTGGACTGCCGCCTTCTCGCCGGATGGGATGAAAGTCGTCACCGCGTCCGACGACACGACCGCGCGGCTGTGGGACGCTGCGACGGGCGCGTCCATAGCCGTCCTTCGCGGCCACGAAGGATCTGTGGGGAGCGCCGCCTTCTCCCCAGACGGAAGGCGCGTGCTAACTGTATCCATTTTCGACCACACCGCGCGGCTGTGGGACGCCGCGACGGGCGCGCCCATCGCGGTCCTTGGCGGTCACGAAGACGATGTGTTTAGCGCCGTCTTTTCGCCCGACGGGAGGCGAATAGTGACCGCATCCCGTGACAAGACCGCGCGGTTGTGGGACGCCGCGACGGGCAAGGAAATCGCCGTCCTGCGCGGCCACGACGGACCGGTGAGCACCGCAGCCTTCTCGCAGGACGGAACCCGCGTCGTCACCGCCTCTGAGGACAAGACGGCGCGGCTGTGGGACGCTGCGACGGGCAAGGCGATCGTCGTGCTGCGCGGCCACGACGATGCGGTTTCGAGCGCCGCGTTCTCGCCCGACGGGACCCGCGTCGTCACCGGGTCGGTCGACAAGACCGCGCGGCTGTGGGACGCCGCGACGGGTGCGTCCATCGCCATCCTGCGCGGCCACGACGACAATGTGTTTAGCGCCGCCTTCTCCCCGGACGGGACCCGCGTCGTCACCGCGTCCGACGACAAGACGGCGCGGCTGTGGGACGCCGCGACGGGCGCCTCCATCGCCGTGCTACGCGGCGACGACAGTGGACTCTATAGCGCCACCCTCTCGCCGGACGGGAAACACCTCGTGACTACCTCGCCGGAAAAGACCGCCCGCCTGTGGGACGCCAAGACGGGCGCGTTCATCGCCATCCTGACCGGCCATGACGGAATCGTGAAGTCGGTCGCCTTCTCCCCGGATGGGACCCGCATCGTCACTGCCGCCGAGGACGACAAGACCGCGCGCCTGTGGGATGCCGCGACCGGCGCGTCGATCGCCGTCCTGAGCGGCCACGACGATATCGTTCGGAGCGCCGCATTCTCGCCGGACGGGACGCGCGTCCTCACCAGTTCTCTAGACACGACTGCGCGCGTTTGGGGCATCTCCGCCATCCCTAAAGGCGACATCTTCCATATCGCCTGCGCCTGGTTGCCCGATCACGATCTCACCGACATCGCGCGCGACTACGGCCTGACCAATCTCGAACCGATCTGCGAGGGCGATCCGCCGTTGCCGGATTGGGCGGCGAAGTGAGCGGGGGTTCCCGCCCTCTGCGAGGCGGAGGGGGCGCGTTGCGCCGCCGCCTTTTCTCGACCCAAATGGCGGGCTATAGGGGCTCGGCATGGCCAACGAACCGGAAAATCTCGTTCTCGAACTGCTTCGCGGCATTCACGCCGATATGGCGACCAAGTCCGAACTCGCAGGCCTCAAGGCCGAGTCGAAGGCCGACATCGGCGATTTGAGAGCCGAGGTGCAGTCGCTGCGCGCCGACGTGGCTTCCGACCTTCTCGCCATGGAGGCCAAGGCGGAGGCCGAGCACAAGGCGACGCGCGAGCAGATCGTCGGGCTCCGCCGCGCCGTCGTCGAATATCACTCGGTCGTCATCGGCCACGGCGTGCTGATCAGCGAACTCGAAGCGCGAATGCGGCGCGTGGAGCAGCATCTCAATCTCCCGCCGATCGAGGCGCATTGAGGCGCGTTTTTCGCCCGACTATGGCCTGACCAATCGCGAATCGATCCGCCAAGGCGATCGGCCGGCGCCGCAGGGGGCGAAGAGGCAAGGGCGAAGCTTTTCTCCAGAACGGCGGGGGAAGGGATCGGCGTGACAAAAGCCGAGCCCGCCGGTCGTCCGTTCCGCCGTTCGCCCGCTTTCGCGCGCCACGCCCATGTGCTTAGCTACCACCCCATGACCACCCCCGCGCGCTCCGGCGTTGTCGCCGTCGCCGGCCGCGCCCGCGCGGCGGCGATTGCGCCGGATTGGCGCGCGCTCTTCGCCGGAGCGCTGGCGAGGGAAGTCGACGAGCGGCGCTTCTTCCTGTGGATTCCCGTCGCCGCGATGGCCGGCGTGGCGCTGAACATGGCGGCCGATCGCGAGCCGGCGCTGTGGGCGCCGGCGCTGCTGACCGCCGTCTTCGCCGCGCTCGCGTTTCTCTGCCGCGCGCGGCCCCTGGCGCTCGGGGTGTGGATCGGGCTCGCCGCGCTGTCGGCCGGGTTTCTCTCGATGGGCCTGCGCACCGCCTCGGTCGCGACGCCGGTGCTCGATCATATCCGCATCGTCAAATTGCAGGGCTTCGTCGAGGAGGTCGACATCCGCCCGGTCGGCGCGCGGCTGGTTCTCGAAGTCGTCGATCCCGGCGACATGCCCAAGACTCTCGCGCCGCGCCGGGTCAGGGTGACGACGCGCAACGCGCCCAATGTCAGCGCCGGCGATTACGTCGCGCTGCAGGCGCGTCTTTTGCCGCCCTCGCGCGCGGTGCTGCCCGGCGGCTACGATTTCGCCCGCGACGCCTATTTCTCCGGCGTCGGCGCGGTCGGCTCGACGCTGGGCGCGATCACGATCCTGCCGCCGCCGCGCCAGGCCTCGTGGCGCCAGCGCCTTTTCGCCGCCATCGATCAGGCGCGCAACCGCCTGGCGCTGCGCGTCGACGCCATCATCGGCGGCGACGAGGGCGCCATCGCGGCGGCGATGGTGACGGGCAAGCGCGATTTCCTCTCCAACGACGCCAAGGACCTCATCCGCGAGGCCGGCATTTTCCACATCATCACCATCTCCGGCGTGCAGATGACGCTGGTGGCGGGCATATTTTTCGTGGTTGCGCGCCGGCTTCTGGCGCTGTCGCCGACGCTGGCGTTGCGGTATCCGATCAAGAAATGGGCCGCCGGCGTGGCGATGGTCGGCTCTCTCGCCTACGACCTCGCCACCGGCTCGCGCGTCGGCACCGAGCGGGCGCTGATCATGACGCTGATCGTGCTCGGCGCCGTCGTCCTCGATCGGCGCGCGTTGACCATGCGCAATCTCGCCCTGGCCGTGCTGGCGATCGTCGCGCTGGAGCCGGAGGCGATCCTGGGCGTCAGTTTCCAGCTTTCCTTCGCCGCCGTCGGCGCCCTTGTGGCGGTCATGGAGGCGCGGTTCGCGCGCATCGACGAGGGCGCCGATCCGTTCCTGCCGACGCGCATTCGGCCGCCCTCGCGCGGCGCGCTCCTCAAGACGTTCGTCGACAAGCCGATCGGGCTCGTCTTTGCGACGCTGTGCGCGACCAGCGCCACCGCGTCGTTCATGGCCTACCATTTTCACGATCTCAGCCCCTACGTGCTGATCGGCAATCCGTTGACGCTGACCATCATCGAGTTCTTCGCCGTGCCCGGCGCCCTCATCGGGACGGCGCTCTATCCTCTCGGCCTCGACGCGCCGGTCTGGCTCTATGTCGGCGCCGGGATCAAGTTCATCCTCTGGGCGGCGCGCTTCATCGCCAGCGCCCCCGGTTCGACGCTGCACCTTCGCGCCTTCGCGCCCTATGCGCTGCCCTTTCTCAGCCTTGCGGCGATGAGCGTGATCCTTTGGCGCACATGGCCGTTTCGCGCCACGGCGATCCCCTTTCTGGCGCTCGGCGTCGTCGGCGCGCTGAACGGGCCGCGCTACGATGCGATTCTTGCGCCCTCGGGCGATCTTGCCGCGGTGCGCGACGCCGACGGCCGCCTTCAGGTCGTCGGCAAGCGCTTCAACGCCTTCGACGCCGAGCAATGGCTGACCGCCGACGGCGACGATCGCGATCCCAATTCCGCCCGCGATCCCGACGCGCCTTGCGACCGGATCGGCTGTGTCGCGGCGCTGCCCGAGGGTCAGTCGCTGAGCGTCGTCGTCGATCGCTCAGGCTTCGAAGAGGATTGCGCGCGCGCCGCCGTCCTCTTGAGCCCGCTGACCGCCCCCGCCGGCTGCCAGGCCGAAGTCTTCGACGAACGCCGGCTCGCGCTGACCGGCGCCGTCGGGCTCAACTGGGACGGCGCGCGTTTCGTCGTCAGCGCCGATCGCTCGGCGCTCGAAGACCGTCCATGGTGGCCGGCGCCCAAGCGCCCGCCGCCCGATCGGGTTGTGCGGCCGGGTCAGAAGGGCGCGGACCCGGCGGATCCGCCCGAGGATTCGCCGCAATAGGGGCGGCGACCCGCCGGCCACAGTGGCGCCGAAGCCCCGCGCGCCCTACATGGGAATGGCGTCCACCGAGCGGCGTCGATCGCCAGCGCCTTCAAACCGCTCCGGAAGAAAGGGGCCCGCCCCATGCAAGCGCCAATCGAGATCGCCTTTCAACACTGCGAGCCCTCCGAGGAGATGCGAGCCGAAATCGCCAAGCAAGCCAAACGGCTGGAAAAGTTCAGCCATCGGATAACGAGCTGCCATGTGGCGATCGCCGGGCCGCAGACGCGACACCGGCATGGCGGCCTCTTCAAGATCGACGTGCGAATCGCCATGCCCGAGCATAAGGACGTCATCGTCACCCGGACTCGCGGCGACGCGCCCGAGCGCGAGCATCCGCTGGTCGCGATCCGCGAAGCCTTCGACGCTGCGGTTCGGCAAGTCGAGGACGTCGCGCGCGAGATGCGCGGTCAAGTCAAGGACCACGTGGCGGAAGGTAGCGTCTAGGTTTGCCGAAACCCGCAGAAAATTAGGGGTTGCCGACGATCGCGCCAGCGCCGAAACGGTGGTATGCTTAGCGGAAGGCAGGGAGCCCCGCCATGTCCGAAGCTGTCTACCCTGGCGTGACCGTCGCTGGCGTGAATCACCTTCTAAAAGAGAAACAGTCGATTGTTCACCTTCAGTGGAACGACAATTCCGGCAGGAGATTGTTTTTGCCCGTGCCATTTGGCGTGAGCCTAGACGACCTGCGAGCAGAGGCGGAGAAGGCGCTCCGCGAGGCTGCGGCGGAACATGCGGTTATGTCTGTAAGTATGCCGGAGTGAATTGCGCCCTGCGGCCCCAAAGGCGAAACGCGCGCTGGCGCGCGCTCGCTGATTTGCGCCATACGCTTCACGCCGACGTGAAATCGCCGATCGTCGGGGAAATCGACGAGGATCTCGCCAAGCATCCTGTCTGGGAGATCGAGCGACATATCCTGGAGAGGAGGCGCGCCTTGCCGCACGCGTAAGGCGCCGACGAAAAAGGGCGCCCGAAGGCGCCCCGTTCAAACCATCGCAAGCGCGACGAGGCCGCTTACTTGATCTTGGTTTCCTTGAACTCGACGTGCTTGCGCGCGACGGGATCGTATTTCATGAAGGTGAACTTCTCCGTCTTGGTGCGGGCGTTCTTCTTGGTGACGTAGAAATAGCCGGTGTCGGCGGTCGACAGCAACTTGATCTTGAGCGAGGCGGCCTTGGCCATGTCAGGGCGTCCGAAAAGCGCGGCGCCAAGCGGCGCCGGGGAAAAACGAAACAGCGCTCTCGGGTGGCCCCCGCCAGCGCCAATTGGCCGGCAACATAGTCGGGGAGCGCCGGAAGTCAAGCCGAAGCTCCGGCTTCTCCTATCCCGAGAGGCCGGCAAGGCCGGCGTAGACGCCGAACAGGGTCGTCGCCGCGACGAGGGCGCCGACGATCCAGGCGTAGGCGCCGCGCAGCTTGAACGGCTTGGGCAGACGCCGCGCCAGCAGAAACAGGAAGGTCAGCACGATCGGCAGCAGCAGCGCGTTCATCACCTGCACGCCGACGCTCAGAGCGACGAGATTGACGCCCGAGGCGACGACGAGCGCGCCGGCGACCAGCGCGGCGGCGTAGGCGCCGTAGAACCAGGGCGCTTCGGCGGGCGCATGATCGAGGCTGTGATTGACGCCGATGAGCTCGGCGAGCGTGCGGGCGGCGGTCAGCGTCACGACGATGGTGGCGACCAGCGCGGCCCCGCTCATGCCCAGGGCGAACAGAATGTCGCCGCCGATCGTGCCCAGAAAGGGGGTGATCGCCTCGCTGATTTCCTGCACGGTGTCGAGGGCGCGATCGCCGCCCGCCTTGCCGAGGGTGGCGGCGACGGCGACGAGGACCGCCGCCATGATGAGCTGAGTCAAGACGGCCCCCACGGCGGTGTCGAGCCGCGCGGCGCCGAGATCCTCCGTCGTCAGCCTCTTTTCCACGATCGAGGACTGTTGGAAGAACACCATCCACGGCATGATCACCGCGCCGATGTTGGCGGAGGCGAGATAGAGGTATCTTGTGTCGGCCAGCGGGACCGCGAGCGAGCCGGAGGCGATTTCGCCGAGGCTGGGATGCGCCATAAAGGCCACTAGGAGGAACACCAGCTCGAAGCCGCCGACCACGATCGCAATGCGCTCGACTGCGAGGTAGCTGTGCGTGAACGCCATGATCAGCAGCGCGCTCACCACCAGCGCCAGGCTGGCGGGAACCGGGACGCCCATCAGGGCGCCGACCCCCGCGATGCCCGAGAGCTCGCTGAGCAGCGCCCCGCCGCAGGACAGGATCAGCGTCGCCACCGAGAACCACGCCCAGCGTCGTCCGAAGTGTTTGGCGATGAGTTCGGCGTGCCCCTTGCCGGTCGCCAGGCCGAGCCGCACCGTCAATTCCTGGACGATATAGAGGATCGGAATGAGCAGGAATTGCAACGCCAGCAACCGATAGCCCCATTGCGCGCCGCTCTGCGCCGCGGTGATGACGCTGCCGGCGTCGGTGTCGGCGAGCATCACCACCAGACCCGGCCCGGCGACGAGGAGAAAGCGCCGCCAGTGGGAGAGGGGAAGGACCACGGAGCCCGACGTCATGCAGCGCGCTTTCGTTACGGCGAAGAATTCGCCTCGCCGCGATTAGCGCAAAGGCCGCGCATGCAAAAGCGTTTCCTTCTCACGCCGGCCGTCTTGTGCCTGCTGGGTCGCGAAACGGCGGGGGCGCGGCGCCGCGCAGGCGCGGGTTGTCGCCGTTCGCCAACCCGTCGCCGAGCCGCTATCGTTGCTGGCTGCTGCGATTCGACGGGGTCGACGATGTTGGAAGCCCGGCCCGCCAAGCGGGACGCCGCGAGCCGTTTCCGCCGCGACGTGCGCTACGCCATCTTTGAGCGGGGCGCCGCGATCGGCGGGCTCGTCTATGACATCAAGGCCGAAAGCGCCACGTTGACGGTTCACGGGCAGGCGTTCACCGCCGCAAGGGAACGCCCGCGACACGACGAGGCTCTCCATCAGGCGGCGTTGCGCAATCTCGCGGGAGGCGCGAAGCCGGCGACGAATCCGGTGTTGTTGAAGGATGCGGGCGGCGCCGTTCTCGCCCAAGCGCAGAGCAATGGGGTCGCCGGCTGGCTCATCGCGCGCGGCGACGAGGCCTTCGAATTGCGTCGCCGCTCGGCCTTCTCCCGCCTCTATGATTTCTATCGTCAAGGGCAGGGGCAAGCGCTCGGCGCGGTCGGACCGAGGAGAGTCTTCACCACCCGCTTTCACGTCGACTTGCCGAACGAGTTCGACGCGCCCTTCCAAGCCTTCGCCATCGCCCTGCACACGGATTTGACCTTCGTCGCGCTGTCGAGGATGCAAACCTAGGCGCCCAAGAGCGCGCGCGGCGCGCCGGCGATAAAGGGAGGAGGATAGGTTGCGATGACGCTTTTTTCAGGCCCGGTCTTCGAAATGGCCCGCGACCAATTTCATTTGATCGCCGACCATCTTGAGATTCCCCTCGACGAGCGCGACCGCCTGCTGCTGCCCAAGCGCGCCATCGCCGTCTCCTGTCCCATCCACATGGACGACGGACGCACCGCCGTCTTTGCCGGCTATCGCGTGCAGCACCATCTGACGCTGGGGCCGGCCAAGGGCGGCACGCGATTCGCCGCCAATGTCGACATCAGCGAGATCGCGGCGCTGGCGATCTGGATGAGCTGGAAATGCGCGCTCGCCGATCTGCCTTACGGCGGCGGCAAGGGCGGCGTCGCCGTCGACCCCAACGCGCTGTCGCGAAACGAGCTGGAGAACCTGTCGCGCCGCTACATGCAGGAGATGATTCCCTTCGTCGGGCCGCGCGTCGACGTGATGGCGCCGGACATGGGCACCAACGAACAGGTGATGGCTTGGTTCATGGACACCTATTCGATGTATCAAGGGATCACCGTGCCCGAGATCGTCACCGGCAAGCCGGTGGGCTCGGGCGGCACGCTGGGGCGGCGGGAAGCGACCGGGCACGGCGTCGCGTTTCTGGCTTTCCGCGCGATGGAGCGGCTCGCCATCCGGCCGGACGGGGCGAGCGCGATCGTGCAAGGCTTCGGCAACGTCGGCTCGCACGCGGCGCTGGGTCTCGCCCATCGCGGCGTGAGGATCGTCGGCTTGAGCGACCACACCGTCGCCTGTTACGACCCCAAGGGTTTCGACGTCCACGCCGCGGCCGATCATGCGGCGCGCCACGGCGCGCTGAAGGGCTTCGCCGATCAGGCAGTGATCGAGCCCCGGGCGCTGCTCACGCAGCCCTGCGACGTGCTCGCCCCTTGCGCGATCGAGCGGGTGATCGACGACGAAATCGCCCGCGGGCTCAAATGCCGCATCATCGCCGAGGGCGCCAATGGGCCGACGACGCCCGAGGCGGATCGGGTGCTCGCCGAGCGCAACGACGAAATCTTCGTCATCCCCGACGTCCTGTGCAACGCCGGCGGCGTGATCGTCAGCTATTTCGAATGGGTGCAGGATCTGCAGCAATATTTTTGGTCGAAGGACGAAGTGATGGACCGTCTGGAGCGCGCGCTCGATCGCTCCTGGGGCCAGGTCGTCGAACGCGCGCGGCGCGACGGAATCGCCAACCGCACCGCGGCGCAAGCGATCGGCGTCGAACGCGTGCGCAAGGCCAAGTTGGCGAGGGGCTTGTTCCCGTAAGGCGCAGGAGCGCCTTTTGCGGCGCGGCGGGCCGGAGGCGCGCCGGGCGCGGAGGATCGAGGGTCATCCCCTCGATCCCGTATTCTTTCCGCCTATCGTTTCGTGCAGACGACGACAGCCGTTGTGCTTTCCGGACCTTCGCAGCTTGCGCCGCTCGTTCCGTCGATATGCATCGTGCTGCCGTCAACCGTGCAGTAGGCGCTGATCATGATTTCGCTGGCCTCGCAGGCCGCCTTCGCCTGGCCGGTGACAACTCGGAAAACCGTGCTTGCCCCGGCCGGTCCGGCCGGCCCCGAAGCTCCGATCTCTCCCTTGGGTCCTTGCGGCCCCGCGGCCCCTGTGTCGCCCTTCGGTCCTTGCGGTCCCGCCTGGCCCTCGGGCCCTTGCGGCCCTGCGGGTCCCGCAGGCCCTGCCGGCCCGTCAGCCCCTTGCGGCCCGGCCGGTCCCGCAGGCCCTTGCGGACCTGCCGGCCCGATCGGTCCCGCGGCGCCCATTTCGCCCTTGGCGCCTTGCGGCCCGGCCGGTCCGGCGGGTCCTGCCGGTCCCGCAGGCCCTGCCGGTCCGTCGGCCCCTTGGGGCCCGGCCGGTCCCGGAGTTTCTTTTGAGCACCCTGCGACGGCAAACAACGCGACAAGGGCTAGACTCGCGATTGGTATTCGCATCCACATCCTCCCGCCAATTCCGTGGGTTTCAGGGCGTTTGCGGCTGGACCGGCCACGCTGTGCCGCGGCGTAGCGCCTTTCCTCTTTCGCGTCGTCAGCCCCCCAGACACGCCCAACCGAGAGTTTATGTCATGGCCGGCCGCGAGGCTAGCTCGGATGGCCGCATCGCGGAATTGCCCGCCTCCAAACGCGGGCGCGGCCGTCCCCTGCCTACCGCCGCGCCTCGGTGGCCATCCGCACCGCCAGCGCCGCCAGCACGGTCCCCATCAGCCAGCGCTGGATCGTCGTCCAGGCCGGGCGATCGGCGAGGAAGGCCGCGATCGAGCCCGCCATGATCGCATAGGTCGCGTTCATGGTGAGGCTGATGGCGATTTGGGTGAAGCCCAAGACGAGCGATTGGCTGAAGACGCCGCCCTGCCCGGGGTCGATGAACTGCGGCAGCAGCGACAGATAGAGAACCGCGACTTTCGGGTTGAGCAGGCTGGTGAGGAGGCCCATGGCGAACAATTTGCGCGCGCCGTCCCTCGGCAAGTCGCGCACATGGAACAGCGAGCGCCCGCCGGGCTTCAGCGCCTGCCACGCGAGCGAGAGAAGATAGAGCGCCCCCGCCAAGCGCAGCGCGTCGTAGGCGTAGGGCACGGCGAGCAGCAGCGCGGTGACGCCGACGGCGGCGCAAACCATGTAGACGACGAAGCCGAGCGCGACGCCGGCGAGCGATATCAGTCCCGCCGTCCGCCCCTGGCAAATCGAGCGCGAAATGAGATAGATCATATTCGGGCCGGGCGTCAGCACCATGCCGAGCGCGACGAGCGCGAAGGCGAGCCAACTGGCGAAATGCGGCAAGCGTATTCTCCTGTTGCGCGGCCGGGATGGCGCAGCGCGGTTCGGACGTGAGTACAAGACAACGCGCCTCGCCGGCAAGCGCGGCGCAGCGAACGCGGAGATGAAGAGTTGGCGGACGAACCTCATTCGCCCCGCATCGCGCCCGCCGCCGAATGCCTCGTGCGCGACTCAACCGAAGCGGACATGCCCGCGGTTCAGCGCATTTACGCCCACTACGTCCTGAACGCGCTCGCGACCTTCGAAGAAGCGCCGCCGACGCTCGAGGACATGCTGGCGCGGCGGCGCCGGACGCTCGATCTCGGCGCGCCCTATCTCGTCGCCGAGATGGGCGGGCGGATCGTCGGCTATTGCTACGCCAGCGCCTATCACGCGCGCCCGGCCTATCGCCATACGCTGGAAGACTCGGTCTACGTCGCCGACGGATTTGGCGGCCGCGGCTTGGGCGGGGCGCTGCTCGGCGCGCTGATCGCGCGTTGCCAGGCCGGCCCATGGCGGCAGATGCTGGCCATCATCGGCGACAGCGCCAATCTCGCCTCGATCGCGCTGCATCGGCGCTTCGGCTTCGAAGCGATCGGAACCCTTCGCTCGGTCGGTTTCAAGTTCGACCGCTGGGTCGATACGCCGCTGATGCAACGCGCGCTCGGACCCGGCGATCGCCGCCCGCCCGGCCCGTGACCCTCGGCTCGGCTCGCCGTCCTCACGGCGCCGGCGCGGTCACGCCGATGATCGGTCCGAGCGGCGTGACGTCGTCGTCGCGTTCGAGATCGGGGGCGTAGAGCGAAGAGACCGAGCCGTCGAGGAACAACGCGTTGGGGCAACCGAGCCCGTCGCGGAAGAGACGGGCGAAGGCGTGAAAGGTGACGGGCTCGTCGGAAATGGCGAAGATTGCCGTCGTCGCGTCGCGCGCGCAGACGCCATTGCGGATTTTATGCGAGGTTCCCGTCGGCAGGATCTTGGGATGGATGCGGCCGTCGACCACCAGCATCGGGCCGGATTGGGTGGCGAAGCGGGCGGGGGGCGGATTGGCGAGATAGCGCGACGTCTCCATGACCCCCACGGCGCCGTCGCCGATCCAGAAGATTCCGTTGGGCTTCATGTGAAAGTTGGTCGCGCCCTCGCGCGTATCGGCTTGGCGCTCGCGCTTGCCGTCCTCGACGAACAGGCCGACCGGCGACAGGTCGGTCTCGAACATGCCGGCGTTCATGGCGAAGCGCAGCGCGCGGCCGCGGGCGCCGAGCGTCTGGGCGAGCGCATCGAAGCCGCCGTAGGGCTTGCCGGCGGAATCCTTCCAGTAGAGGCGGATTTCGTCGCGTCGCGCGTCGAAGGCGCAGGCGGTGTAGCGGGCGCCGTCGAACCTCAGCGGCGCGCAAGGCGCGCTCGCGCTCGGGTTCGCCCCGGCGGGCGCCGCCGCGATAGCGATGAGCAGCGCCAAGGCGCCGGCGCGGCCTCGGTCGGCGGCCGTTCGGGGCATCAAGCGGCGGTCGCGCGTCTGCGCCTCCTCAGAGACAATCGAGTCGTCGGCGTCTTAGTGTGGCGCCGATTGTTAAAGAACTTTGCCAGGATTCGAGATTCCGTGGGGATCGAGCGCCGCCTTGATCGCCCGCATGACGTCGAGGGCGTTCCGGTCCTTGGTCTGCGCCAGCAGATCGCGCTTCAACCGGCCGATGCCATGCTCGGCCGAGATCGAGCCGGAATAGCGCGCGACGACCTCATGCACCACCGCGTTCATCGCCGTCCATTGGTCGAGGAAGGCGGCCTGGTCGGCGCCGACGGGCTGACTGACGTTGAAGTGGATATTGCCGTCGCCGAGATGGCCGAAGGCGACGACGCGCGCCCCCGGCATGAAGGCCGCGACCGCCGCGCTCGCCTCGCTCAGGAAGGCCGGAACCGCGCTGACCGGCACCGCGATATCGTGCTTGATCGAGCCGCCCTGCGGCTTTTGCGCGTCGGGCAAGGTCTCGCGAATCGCCCAGAAGGCGTCGCGCTGCTCGAGCGAGGCGGCGAGGCTGGCGTCCTCGACGATGCCGCGCTCGAGCGCCGCGCCGAGCAAGTCGATCATCGCGTCCTCGAGGCCGCCCGCGACCTGCGAGGCGATTTCGACCAACGCGCACCAAGCGTGACGGCCGCTCAAGGGATTGCGCAGGCTCGGACGATAGGCGAAGACGAAATCGAGGCCGATGCGCGGCATCAGCTCGAAGCTGGTCACGCCCGCCCCGACGCGGTCGCGCGCCAGCTGCAGCAAGGCCACCGCCTTGCCGGGGTCGGCCAGGCCGACGAAGGCGGTCGCGCGCGAACGCGGCCGTGGAAAAAGCTTCAGCGCTGCGGCGGTGATGATCCCGAGCGTGCCCTCGGCGCCGATGAACAGGCTCTTCAGATCATAGCCGGTGTTGTCCTTGCGCAACTTGCTCAGCGCCGAGACGATCCGCCCGTCGGCGAGCACCACCTCGATTCCCGTCGTCAGTTCGCGCGCATTGCCGTAGGCGAGCACCGTCAGGCCGCCGGCGTTGGTCGAAAGGTTGCCCCCGATCGTGGCGCTCCCCTCCGAGGCGAGCGACAGCGGAAACAGCCGGTCGACGCCCAGCGCCGCCTCTTGCGCCGCCGCGAGGGTGACGCCCGCCTCGACGATCATCGTCTCCGAGGGCGGATCGACCTCGCGGATGCGATTGAGCCGCAGTAGCGAAAGGATGATCTGGCGGCCGCTGGCGTCGGGCGTCTGACCGCCGACGAGTCCGGTGTTGCCGCCTTGCGGCACGAGACCGATGCGCGCGGCGTTGCAAAAAGCGGCGACGGCGGCCACTTCGCGCGTGTCGGCGGGGCGGACCAGGGCCAACGCCTTGCCGAAATAGAGACCGCGCGGCTCCTCGAGGTTTCCGGCGATCAGCGCCGGGTCGGCAAGCACATGCGCGCCGCCGACGAGGCGCGCCAGCGCGTCCAGCGGAGCGGCGGATTCGAGGCTTTCGTTCACCCGAGCATTCCTCTGGGGCGGCGCTTGGCCCGCGGGCGCCGGAACAGCGCGAGAATTTCGACATGCGGGGAAAAGCGGAACTGGTCAAGCGGCGTGACCGCCCCGATCGCGTATCCCCCCTCGACGAGAATGCGCGCGTCGCGCGCGAAGCTCTCGGCGTCGCAGGAAATGGCGGCGACGACGGCGACGCGGCTTGCCGCGAGCGCGCGCGCCTGGGCCTCGGCGCCGACGCGCGGCGGATCGAACAGCACGCCGTCGAAGAGGTCGAGTTCCTCGGCGCGCAGCGGACGCTGGAAGAGATCGCGCGTTTCCGCCGTGATCGCGCGCAAGCCCCGCGTCTCGGCGGCGCCGCGCTTCAGCGCCGCAACGGCGTCGGCGTCGGAATCGAGGGCGACGACCTCGCGCTCCCGCGCCAGGCGCAGCGCAAAGGCTCCGGCGCCGCAAAAGAGGTCGGCGACGCGTCGCGCGCCCTTGAGCGCGTCTTCGGCGCCTTTCGCCAGCGCGCGCTCGCCGGCTTCTGTCGCCTGCAGGAAGCCGCCCGGCGGCGGGGCGACCAGCGCCTCGCCGAAGGCGACGTGCGGGGCGCGGCGCGCGACGACGACCTCGCCGTGATTGGAAACGCGCGCCAGATCGAGGCGCTCGGCCGTTGCGATGAGCTTGCGCCGCGCCGGCGCGTCGAGCGGCCCCGAGCCGCGCAGATCGAAATCGAGCCCGTCGAGGGTCGCCGTCGCCTGAATGTCGAGCGGCTTACCCGCGCCGCGCAAGTCGGCGGCAAGCGCGCGCGCCGCCTCGAGCGCGCTCCCCATCGCCGGGCTGAACAGCGGGCAAGCGTCGATGGCGATGATTTCATGGGCGCGCGCCCGCATGAAGCCGACGCGCTCGCGCCCGTCCTCGGCGATGCGGGCGTGAAAGGTCGCGCGCCGTCGGCCCTCGCCATGGGCATCGATCAGCCCGCCGACCTCGGCCGCAACCCGCGTGCGCTTGAGCGCGCGAACGACGCTCTCGCGCTTCCATTCGCGGTAGAGCGCTCCGCTCATGTGCTGGGCGGCGCAGCCGCCGCAAGCGCCGAAATGGGGGCAGATCGGCTGGACCCGCTCGGGGCTCGCCTCGCCAATTGCGCTCAGGCGCACGCGCTTGCCGGCGATTTCGACGGTTGCGCGCTCGCTGGGCAAGGCGCCGGGGACGATCGTGGCGTCGTCGGCAACGCCTTCGCCGCGTTCGTTCAAGCCGACAATCGTCACGTCGCGCGTTGTTTCATCCATGCCGGGCGGCATATAGGAATTCGCGCGCGCCGTCGCCGCCCAGCGCCGGCGAAGGGATGAGACCGAGGCTCGTCCAGCCGAGGCCCTCGACGCAGCCGCGCACCGCCTCGCAAGCGCCGGCCAGCGCGGCGGGGTCCTTGACGGCGCCCTTGACGAGGTTTTCTCGCCCCGCCTCGAACTGCGGCTTGACCAGGCTGACGAGCCAGGCGGAACGGTCGGCGAGCGCCAGAACATGCGGCAGCACCAGCCGCTGCGAGATGAAGCTGACGTCGCAGACGATCGCTTGCGGCGGGACGCCGACGATCTCCGCCGTCAGGCGGCGCGCGTCGAGCCCCTCGCGCAGGCGCACTCGGGGGTCGGCGGCCAGCGCCGCGTCGAACTGGCGGTGGCCGACGTCGACGCTCACGACCGACCGCGCGCCGCGCCGCAGCAGCACGTTGGTGAAGCCGCCGGTCGAGGCGCCGACGTCGAGACAGGCGAGGCCGGCGGGATCGAGGGCGAAGGCGTCGAGCGCCGCGGCGAGTTTCACGCCGCCGCGCGAGACCCAGGGATGGGGCGCGCTCGCGACGATCGCCGCGTTCGGCGCGATGGGGTCGGCGGGCTTGCGCACGCGTCGGCCGTCGGCGCTGACCAGCCCGGCGGCGATCGCCTCCTGGGCGCGGGCGCGGCTCGCAAAGAAGCCGCGCTCGACGAGCAGCATGTCGGCGCGCTTGCGCATGAAAGGTCGAGGTCAGGACGGAGGACGAGGGGCCAGGTCAGTGCTCACGGCCGGGGAGATTTTGCAAGCCCGGGGCGCCGGCCATCATCCGCGGCCTCTTGGCGCGATTGCGCGCCGCCCCTCATGCCCGCCGTCCGCGCTTGCGGGCGTGGATGAAGAGGCGCGGGTAGGGGAAGAGGATCGCGCCGTCGCGATCCACGCCATAGGCGTCGGCGAGTTCGCGCATGTAGCGCTTGAGGAATTGCTCGCGCTCGCACGCGTCGAGCGGGTTGAGGAACGGCCTCAGCGCGCTGCCGCGAAACCAGTCGACCACGGCGCCCACTCCGGACATCGGGTGAACGTAGGTGGTCTGCCAGACGTCGAGGCCGGCGCTCAGCGGCCGCAGCCACGCGTGGTAGTCGAGATAGGTGGCGATGACCGCGCGGGTCTTGGCGATGGGCACGAGCCGATCCGACCACGGCCCGTCGGCGGCGATGAGGCGCATCAGGGCGTGGCTCGGCTCCTGGCGATTGTCGGGCATTTGCACCGCCAGCGCGCCGTCTTCGGCGAGATAGGACATCAGCCGCCCAAACAGGGTCTCGTGATCGGGCAGCCACTGCAACGCCGCGTTGGCGAAAATGAGGTCGGGGCGCTGGCGCGGCCGCCATTTGGCGATGTCGGAATGCTCGAAGCGGACGTCGGGCAAGCGGCGGCGCGCCTCGGCGAGCATCGGCTCGGAATTGTCGACGGCGAGGATTTCCGCATCCGGGAAGCGTTGCGCCAACAGCCGCGTGCTGGTGCCGGGGCCGCAGCCGAGGTCGACGATCCGTCGCGGGGTCCCGACGACGCGCGCCAGCAGATCGCGCGCCGGCTGGGTGCGCTCCCGCTCGAACTTGAGATACAGCGCCGTGTCCCAGTCGGTGGCGGGTCTGGCGGAATTTTCGGCGACAGGAATTGGGCGCGGCTGCGCCATCGGCTCCTCCCCATGTTGACCCCCAGACGCCGCCGCGGGCTCGGCGACAAAAGTGCCGGTCGAATGGAGCGCTTTCATGGCGGGTCCGAGCGGGTTCCGATCGGGACTAGTAATATAGTAAGACGATAGAATGACAAGACAAAGACGCGAATCCTGAAATATGAATTGCATATCAATTGGTTGCGCAGGTTACGGCGACGGCGAGGCGACGGAAGTTCGCGCGGCGGGCGAGGCGAACCGGCGCCTTTGGCGCCGCCTTCGCCGGCCGCGCCGCGCGAACGGCGATATCCGCGCGCCGCGCCGCGCCCGCGACGGGCGGCGATCGTCCGCCTGCGGCAAAAGAGCGCAGAGGCGGCCGCGCCGCCAAACGACGCCGCTCGGCCCGGACGGCGATGACCCCGGCCACGGCCGACCCGGCGGGCCGCTGCCGACGCGAGCCGGAACGCCCCGCCGGCTCCGGCTGAACAAAAGCAGGAACGTCTTGGGCTATCGCCAAGAAATATCATAGTTACGGATAGTTTCGGTTC
Source organism: uncultured Alphaproteobacteria bacterium (assembly GCA_963755075.1). GTDB lineage: Bacteria > Pseudomonadota > Alphaproteobacteria > Rhizobiales > Beijerinckiaceae > Roseiarcus. The sequence goes on along the minus strand of CAVWKL010000081.1, from coordinate 9,188 downwards.
AATCTGATCAAACTCGGACTGAAGAGGCGATATACCGTCCCCGCTTTGGCAACAGTGTCTTAACGACATCGGAGCAATTGTGCTGGTCGGGGATCTGACGCGTCGGCGCGTCGGTCGAGGCGATTGGCTGGGAAACATTCACATGGCGGACTCGACGAGCAGCCAAGGCGCCTTGAACGAGCGCCTCGATTTCATCGGCATGGATCAGCGGGCGCGAGAATCGCTCCGCAGGTTGCGGCCGCTCATCGTTCAGGCGATCGTGCCGGCGCTGACCGCCTTTTACGACAAAGTGAGAGCGACGCCGGAGACCCGTCGCTTCTTTACCGACGAAAAACACATAGCGGGCGCCAAAGAGCGGCAGGAGCAGCATTGGGGGATCATCGCCGCCGCCGACTACGCCGAAGACTATGTCGAGAATGTCAAAAAGGTCGGCCGCACGCATGCGCGTATCGGACTCGAACCGCGTTGGTATATCGGCGGTTATGCTGTCGTCATCGAGCAGCTCATTCACGCCGTCCTCAAGCAGAAAAGCCGCGGCTTTCTGCGGCTGACCAGAGGCCGTCCGGAAGACATGGCCGAGGGGCTGTCGAATCTGATCAAAGCCGCGATGCTCGACATGGACTTGGCGATCTCGGTCTATATCGAAACCCTCGACGATCAGCGGCGCCGCGCCGAGGAGGCCGCGCGAGACGCCATCAAACAAGAGCGCGAATTCGTCGCCAATTCGATCGGCGTCGGCTTGGCCAAGCTCGCCGCCAAGGATTTGACCTACCGGATGTCGGAAACGATGCCCGAAGCCTATCGCGCGCTGCAGGGGGACCTCAACGCCGCGATCGCCCATCTCGAGGAAGCGATGGCGCGCGTCACCGTGAGCTCGGCGACGATTCGGGTGGGGGCGCAGGAGATTTCGACCGCCGCCGACGATCTGGGGCGTCGCACCGAGCAACAGGCGGCGGGTCTCGAAGAGACGTCGGCCGCGCTCAGCGAGATCACCAAGACCGTCTCCGACATTGCGGGAAGCGCCGGGCAGGCCGATCAGATCGTCGTCGCCGCCAAGGACAAAGCGGAGAAGAGCCGCGTCGTGGTGCGGCAGGCGGTCGACGCGATGAACGATATCCAGAAGTCGTCGCAAGCGATCGGCAAGATCATCTCGGTGATCGACGACATGGCCTTTCAGACCAATCTGCTCGCGCTGAACGCCGGCGTCGAGGCCGCCCGCGCCGGCGACGCCGGCCGAGGCTTTGCCGTCGTCGCCGCCGAAGTTCGCGCCCTTGCGCAGCGCTCGGCGGAGGCGGCCAAGGAAATCAAAGGCCTGATCCTGGCTTCGGCGACGCAGGTGGAGCGGGGCGTCCAACTCGTGCGCGAGACCGACGCGTCGCTCGAACAAATCGCCGGCCAAGTGACGGAGACCGAGAAAGCGGTGTCGCGCATCGCCGTCGGCGCCAAGCAGCAGGCCACGGCGCTCCATGAGGTCAATGTTGCAATGAACCAGATGGATCAGGTCACGCAGCAGAACGCGGCGATGGCCCAGGAATCCACCGCGGCCTGTCGTTCGCTCTCGCAAGAGACCGACCGGCTCGGCGATCAGGTCGATCAATTCCGCGTCGGCGAATCCTCGCGTCGCGACGCCGACGCCTTGCCGGCGAAAGGCCGCGAGCCGCGTCGCCGCCCGGCGGCGTGAAAGCCGCGCCGGGCGGATCGGCCTCGGCGGCGGCGGCCAAGCGGTTTCCCCTCGCCGAACCGCAACGGCGGGTTTTCCGCCTCGGCGCGGGCAAGACAGCGCGGCGAAGCCGGCCGTCTGGACAATTGGCCCGCCGAGGGCGCAAATGCGCGCCTCGCAGGAGCCCGTCCATGACCCCGTTGCCCAATTCGCTCGCCGCGCGCGACGTCGCCTATTATTTCCATCCCGCCACCAACGCGCGCCGGCACGAGCAGGTCGGGCCGATGATGATCGAGCGCGGGAAGGGGATTTACGTCTTCGACGATCAGGGCAAGGAATATATCGAAGGGCTCGCCGGCCTATGGAGCGTGGCGGTCGGCTTCGGCGAGCCGCGCCTCGTCGCCGCGGCGGCGGCGCAAATGGAGACGCTGCCCTTCTATCATTCCTTCTCCCACAAGTCGCACCCGGCGGCGACGGCGCTGGCCGAGCGGCTGGTGAGGATGGCGCCGGGGAAGATGGCCAAGGCGCATTTCACCTCGTCCGGTTCGGAGGCCATCGATCTCGCGATCAAGCTGATCTGGTATTACAACAACGGGCTCGGCCGACCGCACAAGAAGACAATCGTCTCCCGCCAGCGCGCCTATCACGGCGTCACCATCGCCTCGGCGAGCCTCACCGGCCTGCCGGCGTTCCAGCGCGATTTCGACCTGCCGCTGCCGATGATGCGCCACGTCTCGTGCCCCAACCATTGGCGCTACGGCCTGCCCGGCGAGAGCGAGGAGGCGTTTGCGACGCGCCTTGCCGACGAACTCGAGGCGCTGATCCTCGCCGAAGGGCCCGACACCGTCGCCGCCTTCATCGGCGAGCCGGTGATGGGGGCGGGCGGCGTCATGCCGCCGCCGCCAACCTATTGGGAAAAGATCCAGGCGGTGTGCCGGCGCCACGACGTGCTCGTCGTCGCCGACGAGGTCATCACCGGCTTCGGCCGCACCGGGCGCATGTTCGGCTCTCAGACCTATGGCATCGAGCCCGACATCATGGTGGTGTCGAAGGCGCTCACTTCGTCCTACGTGCCGCTTTCCGCCATTCTCTTCACCGACGCGATCTATCAGGCGGTCGCCGACAATTCGGCCAAGATCGGCGTTTTCGCGCACGGCTTCACCGCCAGCGGCCATCCCGTCGCCACGGCGGTGGCGCTGGAAAATCTCGACATCTTCGAAGAGCGCGATCTCGTCGGCGCCGCGGCGCGCCTCGCGCCGCAGTTCCAGGCGCGCCTGCGCGGTTTCGCCGATCATCCGCTCGTCGGCGAGGCGCGCGGCGTCGGCCTGATCGGCGCGTTGGAGTTCGTCGCCGACAAGGCGGCGAAGGCGCCTTTCGCGCCGCCCGGTTCGTTCGGGGCGCGCCTCGCCGAACTCTGTCACGAGGAGGGCCTGATCATCCGCGCCATCGGCGACGTCATCGCCTTCTGCCCGCCGCTGATCATCACGGAGACGCAGATCGATGCGCTGTTCGACCGTTTCGGCCGAGCGCTGGCGCGGGTCTAATGGGGCGGGCCGATCACTCCGGCCGGAAATCCTTCTTCATCATCTCGTCGAACGACCACGGGCAATGGGCGGGCAGGTCCGACGCGGCGAGCCCGATCTGCGGCGCGACCTCGTTGACCGCCCATCGATAAGCGGTGTCGATCGCCTCGGGCAATCGCGACTTGAGGCTCGGATTGGCTTTCAGATGCCGGCCGAGGTTCGATTGTTGCACATGGATCGAACCCTCCCGGCCCGAGCCGCGTTTCTTCGGCTGGAACCGCCATTTGATGAGACTGAGCAACAAGACGCCGAGGCAATTGACCAGCTCGCGCCTCTCGCTCCCGCCGAGGCACTCGATCTCCTCGGCGATGTGCTCGATGTCGGCCATCGAGAACTTGCCGGCGCGCAGCAACGCGGCCTGTTCGCTCGTCCACCCGTAGAAATCCCTGTTATAATCGCTTTCCGGCATGGATGTTCACCCTCTCGACGTGCGCTCCCAACCTCGCAATCGGAGCCGATTTCCTGGCGGCGCGTTCCCGGCCGTGGCGCGGCGATGGTCCCTCCGCGTCCGTGACGCTAAGGAAATCTATCCCCCGTCCGCCAAATCCTGTCGCAAGTCTAGCAAAGACGACAGCCAAATGACAGGCCCCCCGCTTCGCCGATTGCGCGCGCGCCCGCTTTTGCCTAAGCGAAGCCTAGCAAATTCCGATGAGGCGCGCATCCGCCATGGCCGAACCCAGGATTTCCACCGCCACTCCAGACTTCGCCCGCGACAAGCTGCTGATCGTCGATTTCGGCAGCCAGGTGACGCAGCTCATCGCGCGGCGGGTGCGCGAGGCGGGAGTCTATTGCGAGATCGCGCCGTTCCAAACCGCCGAGCGGGCCTTTTTCGAGATGAAGCCGAAGGCGGTGATCCTCTCCGGCGGGCCGGCCTCGGTGCCCGACGAAGGCAGCCCCCGCGCGCCGCAGGCGATCTTCGAGGCCAAAGTTCCGGTGCTCGGCATCTGCTATGGCCAGATGACGATGGCCGAGCAGCTCGGCGGCGCGGTCGAAAGCGGCCATCACCGCGAATTCGGCCGCGCCGAGGTGGCGGTCGGCGCGGCGAGCCCGCTGCTCGAGGGCGTCTGGAAGCCGGGAGAGCGCCACACCGTGTGGATGAGCCACGGCGACCGCATCACCCGCCTGCCGCCGGGCTTTGCCCGCATCGCGACCTCGGAGAACGCCCCTTTCGCGCTGATCGCCGACGAGGCGCGCCGCTACTACGGGCTGATGTTCCACCCCGAGGTCGTCCACACCCCCGACGGGGCCCGCCTCATCGCCAATTTCGTCCATGGCGTGGCGGGGATGAAGAGCGACTGGACGATGGCGGCGTTCCGCGCCGAGGCGCGCCAGGCGATCCGCGCCCGCGTCGGCAAGGGCCGGGTGATCTGCGGCCTCTCGGGCGGCGTCGACTCGGCGGTGGCGGCGGTGCTGATCCACGAGGCGATCGGCGACCAGCTGACCTGCGTCTTCGTCGACCACGGCCTGATGCGCGAGGGCGAGGGCGCGGAGGTGGTGCGGCTCTTCCGCGGCCATTTCAACATCCCGCTCATCCACGTCGCCGCCGAGCGGGCTTTCCTGGGCGCGCTCGAAGGCGTCGGCGAGCCGGAGGCGAAGCGCAAGGCGATCGGCCGCCTCTTCATCGAGACCTTCGAGCGGGAGGCCAAGACGGTCGCCGCCGACGGGCGCGGGCCGGTCGAATTCCTCGCCCAGGGCACGCTCTATCCCGACGTCATCGAGTCGGTCTCCTTCACCGGCGGCCCCTCGGTGACGATCAAGTCGCACCACAACGTCGGCGGCCTGCCCGAGCGGATGGCGATGCGGCTGGTCGAGCCGCTGCGCGAACTCTTCAAGGACGAAGTGCGGGCGCTCGGGCGCGAACTCGGCCTGCCCGAAAGCTTCGTCGGCCGCCACCCCTTTCCCGGGCCGGGCCTGGCGATCCGCATTCCCGGCCCGGTTGATCGGGAGAAGCTCGACATTCTGCGCCAGGCCGACGCGATCTATCTCGAGGAAATCCGCGCCGCCGGCCTTTACGACAAGATCTGGCAGGCCTTCGCCGTGCTCTTGCCGGTGCGCACCGTCGGCGTGATGGGCGACGGGCGCACCTACGACCACGTCTGCGCCTTGCGCGCGGTGACCTCGAGCGACGGCATGACGGCGGATTTTTTCCCCTTCGACATGGCGTTTTTGGGCCGCGCCGCCACGCGCATCATCAACGAGGTGCGCGGGGTGAATAGGGTCGTCTACGACGTGACGAGCAAGCCGCCGGGGACGATCGAGTGGGAGTGAGGGGGACAAGCCCGGCCATGACGGCGCAGGGATTGCGGGGGCGTGATACGAACTGCAGCATTGGCGGCGACGTTGACGATCGCGTGCGTCGAAATGCGACAAAGTCTGTCGCGTCCCCGTAAACCGGGGGCGAAACGGCGCGCTCTCGACGCGATAGGCCAGCCCCGTGAGCCGTCGTATCATGCGTTGCCGGGATCGAAATCGGATTTTGCGGCATAAGGCGTAGGCGAACGATGCAAAGGTCCAAATTCGATTTGGCGCTGTCCTATCCGCAGTGGCAAGGGTCGGGACGTTCGACGAATTTGCGACGGGGCGCAGAGGCCGCGGCGGAGGTTTGCGGCCAGTACGCGCCGTTGATCCATGTTCCTGTCGCGGGGGATGGGGAAGCCGCCGGCGGCGTCAATCGTTGGACGGCGATCTTCGATCAGTTCCGCGCGGCTCAGACTATCGTGAGCCAGATGCGGCCCCGGCGCATTCTGACGGCTGGAGGCGATTGCGCCGTCGACGTCCCCATCGTCGACTATCTTCACGGGCTATATCCCGACCTCACCGTCATCTGGGTCGATGCGCATTTGGACGCCAACACGCCGGAGACGACGCCCAGCGGCTATTTTCACGGCATGCCGGTGGCCGCCCTCCTGGGTTCCGCGCCGACGGCCTTGCGGGGATTGCTCGGGACGCCGTTGCCTCCGTCGCAATTCCTCTATGCCTCGGCGGATGTCGGCGACGACGGCGAATGGCAATTCCAGCAGGCGAACGGCTTGCGCTGGTGGAAGCCGGATCAGCATATTTTCGGGCCTTTGCATGTTCACTTCGACCTGGATGTCCTGGACCCGGCCGAGTTTCCCTACGTTGCTTATCCAGGCGGCAAAATGTCCTTGGATGCCGGTTTGGCGTTGGTGCGCAAGGCGGCCAGCGGCGGAAATCTCGTGGGACTCACCATTGCCGAGTTTGCACCGGCCGATCAGGCCGAAGCCGCCGACGGCAGCTGCTTTCTGAAGCGACTTTGCGAAGCCTCATGCATGGGATGATTAGGGAAATGGGGGATTGCCGAGACATGGCGCGAATTGCAGCATTGGCGGCGCTTGACGAGCGCGTGCGTCGAAATGCGACAAAGCCTATAGCGACCCGGTAAACCAAAGTCGTGACCGAGGCCGCAAATCACGCCGCGCGCGCCGGCCTCACAAAGCTTAGGTCATGTTCGACGAAATTCACGCCCGTTGTGGAAATCTTTGAGAGAACAGGCAAATTGCCGCGCCAAGCCGCTTCGTCCATGCAACCGGCATCGGAACGATAATTGCAATGTTTACGTTCCGCCGAGTTTAAGGGATGCCAAACTCGCAAGGACAGTTGAAGAACTTTGCGCCGAAGCCGCGCTTCCGGCAGGAACGGGCGGCGTCGTGCCGTAATTCCCATCGGCCTCTTTGACCAAGCCCAGCTTGAGTGCGTCCTTCTGATCTTTGTCGACCGAGGCGGCGGTGTACTCTCCGTTCGCCAACTTGACCAACGCGGCGCTGGACGCGCCCGTGGATGTTATAGCCGAAATGGACATGCAAAGGTCCTCCAACCGGCAGCTGCGCCTCGGTACGTCAATATGGTTAATATTCCGTTTATATCGGTTTACGGCGGCATGCTGCGAATTGCCGTATTGGCGGCGCCGTCAGCGATGGCGTGCCTCGAAATGCGGCAATATATGTGATGGCCCCGTAAGTCATCGTCCTGGCGAGGCGTCGTCAAAGCGCCGATGCGGCTCGACCGCTCGGTCTCTGTCCCCCCCGGTCGGCGGGAGGGGAGACCGACGACGGGGCGCGGGCGGGCAGGGAGGGAGCCGATCGTGTCCAAGTCGACGCGGGCGACGAAAGCGCTCGAGCAGGCGGGCGTCGCCTTCAGCGTCCATCGCTACGACTATGATCCCGACGCCGACAAGATCGGTCTGCAGGCTGCGGCGGCGCTCGGCGAGGCGCCGGGGCGGGTGCTCAAGACGCTGATCGCGCTGGTCGACGGCAAGCCGGTCTGCGTCATCGTTCCCTCCGACCGCGAGGTGTCGATGAAGAAACTCGCGGCGGCGTGCGGGGGCAAATCGGCGCAGATGATGAAGCCGGCCGAGGCCGAGAAGGTCTCCGGCTACAAGATCGGCGGCGTCAGCCCGTTTGGCCAGACGCGGCGGCTCACGACCGCGATCGAGGAGCAGGCGCTCGCCGAAGCCTATGTCTTCGTCAACGGCGGCCAGCGCGGGTTGCAGGTGCGGCTCGCCCCTGGCGACGCCGCCGCGCTGCTCACGGCGGTGGTCGCGCCGCTGGTGGCGTGAGCGGCGCGACCCGAACGCGCGCGGCCGGGACGATCATCAGCCGCTCCGCCGGCAAGCCGTCGAGCTTGCAATATTGGCGGCCGGAGGCATGGCGGCGCCGGCGCGTTTTCGCGTGGGGCGGGCTCACTGCGACTTGAATTGCGACGACGCGATACGAATTGCGGCATTGGCGGCGCTGTGAAATATTGAGTGCGGTGAAATCCGACAATCTACAATGCATCCCCGTAGCTCCGGCGCAGACGACCGCCTGAGCGACACACACGAGGAGACGGCAATGGCGTCCAGTCTGAGCTTGGAGGAGATGAAGCAGTTCGTGCGCCATCAGTTCGAGGAATTCGTAAACAAGCAAAACGCCGACGTGATCCGCGAGACCCTGACTGCCGATTTCTGCGATCACGACGGGCCCGGCGGGAAGCCGACCGGCGTCGAGGGCGATCGCAAGATGATGCTCGGGATGTATGAGAGAATGCCGGACCTTCACGTGACCATCGAGGACATGGTCGCCGAGGGCGACAAGGTCATGTGCCGCAATATCTGGCGTTGGACCGACCCTGGAACGAAAAAGCGAATGCAGTTTCGAGGCTTCGTGCTGTGGCGCTTCGAGGGCGACAAGATCGCTGAGCGCTGGGCGACTGTGACGCCCGCCGCTGAGACGGTCGATCACTAGCGCACGTTGTCATTAGATCGACGCGGCCTCTGTCGTCATTGCGAGCAACCCCCGGACTTGATCCGGGGGTTGCTCGCCATGACGGAGAGGCGATTTGGCTTCATTGCAACTTGCTCCGGCACGACCGCCAAACGGCAAAGCGGCGCCACAGACAACCGGCCGAATGGAGAGCGGATTGCGGGGACGCGACGCGAATCGCAGGATTAGCGGCGCCGTGAAGGATCGAGCGCGTTGACGTCTGGCAATCTTGATCGCGTCGCCGCAACTCTGGTCCCTTATGCGTTGAGCGACCTCGGACCGCTGACGAACGGACTGCCCCTGACATAGAATCGCAGGAGACGGTCAGCATCGCGCGCAATGCCGATCCTCACGCTCCGCCCGATTGCGCCGGTCTCGCCGTCGTCGCGTCCGAGCCATAGCGGGCCTTTGCCGCAGAGATCGAGCCTTGGTGCTGGAGGACTGAAGGAGAAGAAGGAGGTCTGCTGTAGAATCCCGTTTGGCGTAATAGAAACCGGCTGCGTGTTTGTTCCTGCTGTTGCTGTGGCTGATTGACTCCGAGTCGGTGCATCGTTTCGAGTCGCTCCTCAACGGTCAGTGACTCTTCATCGATGAAGATTTCTGCAGATTCAATCAGCGGAAACGCTGGTGCTGAACGCAGCGGGCCGGCAGGTAGATCACTCTTGGCTGAGCGTTGCTGACTTG
>CAVWKL010000080.1:0-18974 GCA_963755075.1 uncultured Alphaproteobacteria bacterium | reverse complement strand
CACGGTGTTGATCGAAACGTCCGCGAGGCGAGAGACAGCGCGCATCGAAGCGCCTTCCGTCAGCATGGAAAGGATTTTGGCGCGCTTGGCGATATCGAGCTTGTTCATGGTTCGATCGTATGAACTTTTATGCTTAGCGTCAAGTATTTTATTTCTATTAGCGCAGGCGACCTCCTTGAGCGAGCATTCCGTGTCGCTTATCATGATCAGCGCGACGACAATAGCGACTTAATTTTCAATCTTGCAAATTAAATGACGCTCTGTATGCTCCCGGCCACGGCCAGCGCGAGACTTAGCGCGCGGGGCACGATGCGGAGAGCGTCGCATGGCAATCGAGGACGAAGTTCGTCGCCTAGACAAGAAATGGGCGAACGGAGGTGGTCAGGGCTGGCCAAAGTGGCTGGACTGGCGAGAAATCACAGGAATTCGCGGCTGGACAGGCCAGCGAGTCGAAGTTTCAATTCCCCATTGTAGCGCTCGTAGGGGAAAATGGTTCCGGGAAAAGCACGCTCTTGCAAGCGGCGGCCTGCACTTACCAAGCGGAAGAATCCCATGAGCGCACTTGGTACCCTACCGAGTTCTTTCCAGACACGGCATGGGATGGGATTCATGACGCGGAAATCGCCTATGGGTACGTAATCGGCGGGGTGCACGAAACCGGCGATATTCGAAAGCCAACCGAACGATGGTTGGGGCAACCCGAGCGTCCAAAGCGGCGCGTGCGGCATATTGATCTAAACAGGCTGCAACCTGTCGGCGCGCGGGTCGGTTACGCTCGAATCGCGAAAACAAACCACAAAGAGAAGTCAGCTACGCCGTTTGACGAAAGAAAAGTCAAACGCTTTTCGCATGTTATGGGAAAGCACTACGACACCGCCAGAATGGCATTGTCTGATATTGATGAGTCGAGACGCATACCGGTTATTACACGCGGCAGGATTCAATATTCTGGGTATCATCAAGGCTCCGGTGAAATAACCGCGATGGAGCTACTTCAAACAGATCTTCCGAAATATGGCCTTGTACTAATTGACGAAATTGAATCCTCACTTCATCCGCGAGTACAGCGTCGTCTCATCCGCGATCTTGCCGAGCAATGCAGAGAGCGAGAACTGCAAGTCATCCTCAGCACTCATTCGCCTTACATATTGGAAGAGTTGCCTCCGCAAGCGCGGATGTACATCCTCGATTCTGACGGAGTAAAGAAAACTGTCACTGGCGTAAGCCCCCAATTTGCAATGACAAAAATGGATGACGATTTGCATCCTGAAGCGGATATTTATGTCGAAGATGAGTCATCGCGAGTGCTTGTCGAGGAAATATTGGCTCGACATGGCAAGGAAATATTTGGCCGCTGCGCGATTATTCCGTTTGGCGCAGCCAGTGTCGGCATTGCTCTGGGACAAATGATATCAAACAAGCGCTTCCCTAGGCCAACGTGTGTCTTTCTTGATGGGGACAATGCAACGGCCGTAGGGTGTCACCTTCTTCCCGGTGGTGACGCGCCAGAAAGAGTAGTCTTCAATGGTCTCCGGCCTAGGCGTTTTGGGAGTGTTTGGTCTCACATTGCGCGAGATGTCTCAATGGTTCAGGATTCCTGCACTAGGGCGATGACGCTCTCCGATCATCACGATTGGTGCAGAATTGCGGCAAATCAATTGATGTGCAGTGCCGATTCGTTGTGGCGCGCGCTGTGTGTGGAATGGGTGAGCACGCTACCTGCCACGGAGGGGAATGAACTTGTTCAGGCGATAATCGACATATTGCCTTAGTCGCCACCCCAACGCTTCGCCGCCGCCTGCCTGGCAATCTCGGCGCGCCGCTCTGGTGTCATGCTCTTAGCCCGCGCGGCGCCGCCCTTCTTGCCGAGCGCGACTGCATCCGCGTTTTTGCCTTCGTCGGCTGGTAGGGTCTCAGTTTCCTCACCTGTCGCGATGCGCATGACTTTAACGGCATTGCCGATGACATCGGCGGGGCGCTTCTCGCCTTTAGGACCGCGGGGCATTATCGTCTTCCAAAATAGCCTCACTTGCGTTCAACACAGGATGTGCGGATATCGGTCCCAGACGAATATTTATTGCCAGCTTCCATATCTGCCGCCACATGGAGGGCGGCCTTGTCACAGGCGTCTTCGGTTGAAAACCCATCCACGACGTTGGTTGTGGATGTTATTCCACCGCCTGCGGCCGTCCACATGATTGAGATGATCAAAACCCAATCATGCATAGCGCACCCCGATTGCCTTGCGCCAAACATACCACGCATTGCGACAGCGGCGCGAAAGCGTCAAGGGCACTGAATTTCAAACTGAGACACTACCCGCCCGCTGGAATTGCGCCGCCGCGCCTGGCGGGCGCGTCAACGCCATCGACGCACCCGCCGGCTTGATGTAAAAACTCTTCACATGAGCTGGAGCAAGGACGAGCCGGGCGCGCGCGAGGAGCCGCGCGCCTATCATCACGGCAACTTGCGCGAGGCGCTGATCCGCGCGGCGCTCGAGCTGATCGCCACAAAGGGCCCGTCCGGTTTCACCTTCGCCGAGGCGGCGCGATTCGCCGGCGTCAGCGCGGCGGCGCCCTACCGGCATTTCCGCGACCGCGACGAACTGATGGCGCATGTGGCGCTGCGCGGCTTCGAGCAGTTCGAGGCGGCGCTGGCGCGGGCCTGGGACGACGGCCGTCCGGACGCCTTCGCGGCGCTCGACCGGCTCGGCCGGGCCTATCTCGAATTCGCCCATAACCAGCCCTCGCTCTACTCCGCGATGTTCGAAGCCGGCATTCCGATCGGCGCCGATCCGGCGCTGCGCGGCGCGAGCGACCGCGCTTTCGCGATTCTGCGCGCCGCCGCCGACAAGGTCTGCGCCGCCATGCCCGCCGACGGCCGGCCGCCGGCGCTGATGGTGGCGCTCCATATCTGGTCGATGGCGCACGGAATCGCGGCTCTGTTCGGACGCGGCGACGGCGCTCAGCGGGCGTTGCCGATGTCGGCGGCCGAACTTCTGGAGGCCGAGGTGCTGGTTTACCTGCGCGGGCTCGGCGTCAAGGCGACGCAGGCGTAGGGCGGCCCAAAAGGGCTTGACAACGGCGCCAATCGATGTAAATGTTATTTACATTCACAAGCGAGGATGCGCCATGCCAGTCGTTCTGATGATTTTGGGCTTCATTTGGTGGTGGCCGGTGGGTCTTCTCATCCTCGGCTACTTGATCGCGCGCCGCAAGTACGGCTGCTGGCGGCGCCCCATTTACGCAGGGAATGGACCGATGAGCGACTGGGATTGCCACGTGGACCGCTGGGAAGAGCGCTTGGATCGCAAGATGGCGCGCATGCAGGAAAAGGTCGAGCGCGTGCGCGACCGGATGGAACGCTACCGGAGCCGGAGCGGCTGGTTCGGCTCTTCCTCGAGCGGCAACCACGCCTTCGACGACTATCGCCAGGAGACGCTGAAGCGCCTCGAAGAGGAGCAGCGCGAGTTCAAGGAGTTCCTCGAGCGGCTGCGCTTCGCCAAGGACCGGGCCGAGTTCGATCAGTTCATGACCGCGCGCCGCCAGCCCCCGTCCGAAGGGGGCGGCGCGCCGCCGCCCGCCGAGCCGCGCGCCTGATTTCGTCACGCGCTCCCGACCTCCGGCGCGTGACCGCACGGGCCGCCCGTTCCCCACCGGGCGGCCCGTTTCTTTTTCGCCTCGTTTCAGCGCGGGATAAGAACGAGACTCGGCATGGAGGCTGACCAAGACCGGTCGAACGCCGCGCCGAAGTCAACCTCTCTCGCGCCTAACTCTTGGCGGCGGCGTGCGCGCCATGCAGATTCGCCGCCGCGCCGCTCGCCCGATCGAGATCGTCGACGGTCTGGGTGAAGTCGATCGCATTGGCCGCGCCGCTGAGCTTCTGAGGGTCCGTCTCTTGCGTCGGAGGGGCGGCTCCGACCTCGGACGCCGCGAGGCCGGCGAGAATCTTTCCGGCAATGGGGATCGCGAATATCATTAGGCTTTCTCCCTGAGGGACTCGGCGGGTTTGGGCGAACGAAAGCGACGAAGGGCCTGGCCGCCCCTCGCGTGCGCCGCCGCGCCCGGGAGCCTGATATGAGGGCGCTAGCTTGCGCGAGCGTGACTCGGCTCGCCACGATCGCGCCCGCGCCGCGCAATTCCGATCACCGCATCGACTGGAAGTCGACGACGCACACCTTTTCCAAGGCCGGGTCGAGATAGCGCCGACAGAACGCCTGGTGGGCGGGATGGGGCAGATAGGCGTCGCGGTCCTGCGGACCCTCGAACGTCACGATGAAGCAATGGGTGAAGCCCTCGTCGAGCCCTTCCGGGCTCGAGTTGCGGCCCCACTCGAAACCCTTGACGAACGGCAGCTCGGCGGCGAGCGCGCCAAAGGCGCTCTCGATCGCGGCGACCGAATCGCTCGATGCGGTCGGCTTGAATTTGAACAGGACCACGTGACGATAAGCGCCGGCGCCTTCCGCCATCACACCCTCCCCTTCTCGAGCGGCGATGCCAATCAATCGCCAATTTGTACTAACAGGGAGAGACCGGTTGCGTCAATAGAGATGCCAACTCGATTAAGTATATATGTCGATTCACGTTTTCTCGCTAAAGATCACACCGCCTTGACGCCGCGGGCAAAGGCCGGTATTCGATAACGAAACCGGTTTCTGAATCGCAGTCATGACAAGATCAACGATTTCCGATATCGCCAAGCAAGCCGGCGTTTCCAAGTCGACGGTGTCGCGCGTGCTCAACAACCGGCCGGAGGGGGTCGGCGGGCCGACGCGGGAGCGCATCCGCAAAATCATGGACGAGACGGGGTTCCGGCCGTCGGCGATGGCGCGCGGCCTGACGACCGGCCAATCCCGATCCGTCGGGCTGATCATCCCCGACATCACCAACCCGTTCTATCCGCTGCTGGTCAGCGGCGCCGAGCGGGCGCTGAGCGAGGCCGGATACAGCCTGCTCCTGTGCAATTCGGCGTGCGACGTCAAAAAGGAGGGCGAGGCCATCCGCGTCCTCATCGAAAAGGCGGTGGACGGGGTCATCCTCGATTCCGCCGGGTCGGCCTCCGACGCTCAGGCGCGGACGCTCGAGAGCGTCGGCATTCCCATCGTTCTCCTCGACCGCGTCATCGGCAACCGTTCGTCGCGCTACGGCGTGTTCGTCGACAATCAGCTCGGGGCGCGCGAGGCGGCCTTGCATCTCCTGGCGCGCGAGGCGTGTTCGCTCGTCTACATCAACGGCCCGGCGCAGCTTTCTCAATCGATCGAGCGCCTGAGCGGCGTCGAGGCGGCGCTGCGGGAGATGGGCGTCGCTCCGGATCGACTGCGGATTCTGGCGGGAGACTTCACGCTCGAAAGCGGTTGGCGCTTGACGGCCTCGCTCATCGAGGCGCAAAGGGCCGAGCGTTCCGACCGCCGCTTGGCCTTCAACGCCATTTTCGCCGCCAATGACCTGATGGCGATCGGCGCGTTGCGGGCGCTTCGGCAGGCCGGTCTGGCGGCGCCCGACGACGTCGAGGTGATCGGGTTCGACGACATCGAATTCGCGCGCATGGCGGAGCCGCCGCTTTCGACCGTCGCGCAGCCGGCGCAAGAGATGGGGGCGATGAGCGCCGAGCTGCTGCTGCGGCTCATCGCCGGGCAAAAACCGCGCCGCAAGACGGTGCTGATGACGCCCCGCTTGGTGCTGCGCGGCACCACCAGGGCGCGCGCCGCGTCCGCGCCGAATCGTCTGCTTATAGGAGAATGAAACCATGCAAAATTTCGAATTCTGCAATCCGACCAAGATCGTGTTCGGCCGCGGCGTCGAGGAGAAGGCGGGGGTCGAGGCGGCGGCCTACAGCAAGAAGATTTTGCTGCACTACGGCAGCGGCAGCATCAAGAAGACCGGTCTTTTCGAGCGCGTCACGACGTCGTTGCGCAACGCCGGGGTCGACTGGGTGGAGCTCGGCGGCGTCATGCCGAACCCCCGCCTCAGCTTGGTCTACGAAGGCGTCCGGCTGTGCAAGACGCACGGACTGGGCCTTGTTCTGGCGGTCGGCGGCGGCAGCGCGATCGACTCGGCCAAGGCGATCGCCATGGGCGCGGTGACCGAGTCGGACGTCTGGGATTTCTACCTCGGCAAGGGCGCGCCGACGGCGGCGCTCCCGGTCGGCACGATCTTGACCTTGCCCGCCGCCGGCAGCGAGGCGAGCACCGGCACGGTGATCACCAAGGAAGAGGGCAAGCTCAAGCGGGCGGTGAATTCGGAGCTGATCTACCCGCGTTTCTCCATCATGAACCCCGAGCTGGCGTTCACCCTGCCCGCGTTCCAGGCGGCCTGCGGCGCGGTGGACATCATGTCGCATCTGATGGAGCGCTATTTCACCAACGTCGAGCACGTCGGCTTCACCGATCGCCTGCTCGAGGCGACGATGAAGACCATCATCGCCAAGGCGCCGCTGGTTCTCAAGAACCGGGAGAACTACGATGCGTGGGCCGAATTCATGTGGGCGGGGACGATCGCCCACAACAACCTCTTGAACACCGGCCGCGTCGGCGACTGGGGCTCGCACGACATCGAGCACGAAATCAGCGGCATTTACGACGTCGCGCACGGCGCGGGGCTCGCCGTCGTGTTCCCGGCGTGGATGAAGTTCGTCATTCATCACGACCTGAGCCGTTTCGTTCAGTGGGCCGTGCGGGTGTGGAACGTCGATCTCGACGTCTTCGATCCGCGCAGGGTCGCGCGCGAGGGCATCGCGCGCATGGAGGCGTTCTTCCGCGCGCTCGGGCTCGGAACGACGCTGGGCGAACTCGGGGTCAACGACGATCGGATCGACGAAATGGCGGACAAGTGCACCGACGGCGGCACGCGCACCGTCGGCAATTTCGTCAAGCTCGATCGCAATGCGGTCGCCAAAATCCTTCGCCTGGCGCAATGAGCTCGTTGTCGGGCGCTTCGCCCGCCGGGTCGCCTTCCGCTCAGGCGGCCCGCGGCGGCATGGCGGCGGCGGCGGTCGGCAAAGGCACGGTTCCGGCGTAGCGGTGGATCAGCACGGCGGTCAAGACGACGCCGGCGCTGAGCGCCAGGACGACGACCGCGATGGCGATCATCGCGCCAAGGACGGCCGCCTTGCCCTTGGCGTCGCCGCGACCGCCGGCGACCGAAGCAAACAGCTTGCCGACCGCCTGGAACGCCGGGCCGAGGCTGTTGATCGCGCCCATCGTGTTGTGAACCTGCGCGAAGGTGTTGTAGGCGGCGACGCCCAGATTCATCAGGCTGTGCTGACGGTAGGCGGCGATCCAGGACTCGATGGTGATGATCAGGCCGGTTCCAAGCGCCGGGAAGATGATGGTGACGTACCACAGGCTCACCGCCCCATCCAGCTGGTCGGCGGTGAAATAGGCGGGAAAGGCGGCGTTCGCCAGGAACAAGAGCGGGAACAGGAAGACCGAGCTGAAGCCGATGGCGCTCTGGATCGCCCCGCACCAGACCAGCGCCCTGATGAAGCCGCCGACCGCCTTCGACTCCGCCCAGGCTCGCCCGCAGGTCCGCGCGTTCCACCACGATATGCCGAAGTTCAGCGCCAGGATGAGGATGACCCAAATCGGAACCGATCCGTTCATGCCGACAATCCCCCGACAATCGCCCGTTGATGGCGCGGCAAATCTGACCCGGTCCCACCGGCTTGGCAAGACCGCGCCAAGCCCCGCGCCGGCTTAGGCCGCCTTGCGTCCCCAGCGCCGCGCTCGCCGGGTCGCCCGCTGCTCGGGCGTTTCCTCCGGCGGCGCGTCGGGGTCGAGTTGGGGCAGCGCGTTCATCACCCGCTCGGGCGGGAAGATGACGATCACCTCGGTGCCCTCGCGCAGCTTGGAATTGAGCCGGAATTCGCCGCCGTGCAGCTCGACCAGCCCCTTGACGATGGGCAGGCCGAGGCCGGTGCCTTCGTCGGCGTTCTTCTGGGCCAGCGAGCCGCGCCCGAACGAGGCGAGCACGATCGGAATCTCCTCCTCGGCGATGCCGGGGCCGGTGTCGCGGATGGAGAGATATTGTCCGCCCGAGCTCGTCCAGCCGACCTTGATGGTGATCGCGCCGCCTTGCGGAGTGAACTTGATCGCGTTGCTCAAGAGGTTCAGCGTCACCTGACGCACCGCGCGCTCGTCCGCCCAGATGCGCGGCAGATCCTTGTCGAGCGATTCGGTGATGGAAATGGCGCGGCTCTTGGCGCGCATCGCCAGCAGATGGCGGCACTCCTCGACCACGCCCGGCAAGCGACACCGATTCTTCCTTCAGTTCGTAGCGCCCGGCTTCGACCCGCGACAGGTCGAGGATCTCATTGATCAGCATCAGCAAGTGCTGCCCGCTCGAATGGATGTCGTTGGCGTAATCCTTGTAGGCGGGCACGCTGTGGGCGCCGAACAGCTCCGCCTTCATCACCTCGGAGAAGCCGAGGATGGCGTTGAGCGGCGTGCGCAGCTCGTGGCTCATCGTCGCCAGGAAGCGCGACTTGGCGAGATTGGCGCCCTCGGCGCGCCGCCGCGCCTCGTCCGAGTTGAGCTTGGCCTGTTCGAGTTCGGCGATCAGCGCGTCCTTCTCCGCCTGAAACGACAGGCCGGCGAGCGAGGTGCGGTGCAGGCGATTGGCGAGGATGACGAAATAGACGAGGATGCCGACGCAGAGCGCCGACATCATGAACGCTTGCTCGCGCGTCGTCGGCCCCAGGACGTAGACGATGGCGATCGTCATCGGCGCGAGGCCGCCGGCCACCGCGAAGGGGATCGCCGAGGCGACCATCGCCGTCATTCCCGCCACCAGCAACAGAACGACGAGGACGAAAGTGCGCGCGTTGGGGTCGGGCGATTGCAAGAGGAGAACGACGATCAGCGCCCACGAGGCGCCGGTGAAGGTCTCCGCGGCGATGAACTTGCGCCGCCAGGAGCCCGACGCCTTTTCGATGTCGGGCGTGTCGAAAAGGGCGACGCCGAGGCCGTAGCGCACCGCGAGCGCGGCGGCGAGCAGGCTGCCCCAGGTGACGATCTTGGGCGCGGGAACCCACAGGCACGCCGTCGCCCCGACCGCCATCACCACCAGCGCCATCGCCGGCGTCGCGCTCATCACGCTGTGGGCGAAGAGGCGCACGAGGGAGGCGTATTGCCCGGAAAAGTCGACGGAATTGCTGGTGAGCGTCTGGCGCGCGTGCTTGAGCTTGATCGTCATCTTGCGCCGGCGCGCCGCCGCCGCCGGGTCGCCCCCGCGTCCCCTGTCGATCCGCTCTGCCGAGACTTCGCTCATGACCGCCAGACAAAACGCGCCAATGCCGAGCCTCGATCATGGCCGTTAATCGTTAAGGAGCGCCTACAAAATTGACGGAAATCCGGGCCTATCCGACTTCAGGTCTGTTAAGAAATCGCCGTGGCGGCCGGCGGCGAGCCGCGCACAACAACAGGGAGGATCGGCGGCTCATGAGGCTCTACAATTCGAACTTTGCGCCCAACCCGCGGCGGGTGCGGATATTTCTCGCCGAAAAGGGCGTCGCGGTCCCGATGGTCGACGTCGACCTCGCCCAGCTCGAGCAAAAATCGCCCGCCTTCTCCGCCCTCAATCCGTTTCAGAGGGTTCCGGCGCTCGAGCTCGACGACGGCGCGACAATCGCCGAATCGATCGCCATCTGCCGCTATTTCGAGGAATTGCATCCCGACCCGCCGCTCTTCGGCGTCGGCGCGCTGGAGCGCGCGATGGTGGAAATGTGGCAGCGCCGCCTGGAGCTCAGCCTCTTCTTCCCCATCGCCCAGGCGTTTCGCCATTCCCATCCGGCGATGAAAGCGATGGAGACGCCGCAGATCAAGGAATGGGCGGAGGCCAACAAGCCGCGCGCGCTCGTCGCGATGGCGCGCGTCGACGAGGCCTTGGGAGATCGCCCGTTCATCGCCGGCGAGCGCTTCAGCGTCGCCGACATCACCGGGCTCGTGGCGCTCGATTTCACCCGGGCGGCGCGCATCGCCATTCCTGAGGAGCTTACGCATCTTAACCGTTGGCGCGACGCGCTGGCCGCCCGCCCCAGCGCCAAGGCCTGAGGCGCGGTTCGGTGCGCGTTTATTTCTCCAGGCGGGCGATCAGGCTCGAGGTGTCCCAGCGCGCCCCGCCCATCGCTTGAACTTCGGCGTAGAATTGATCGATGAGCGCCGCCACCGGCAGACGCGCCCCGTTGCGCCGCGCTTCGCCGAGGCAGATGGCGAGATCCTTGCGCATCCAATCGACGGCGAAGCCGAAGTCGAACTGGCCGGCGATCATCGTCTTGTGGCGATTGTCCATCTGCCAGGATTGCGCCGCGCCCTTGGAAATGACGTCGATCACCAGCTGGCGGTCCAAGCCGGCGCGCCCGGCGAAGTGCAAGCCTTCGGCCAGCCCCTGCACCAGGCCGGCGATGCAGAGCTGATTGACCATCTTGGTCAATTGCCCAGCGCCCGCGCCGCCCATCAGGCGGCAGGCGCGGGCGTAGGCGGCGATCACCGGCTCGGCCTTGGCGTAGGCCGCTTCGTCGCCGCCGCACATGACCGTGAGCGTCCCGTTCTCGGCCCCGGCCTGCCCGCCAGAGACCGGCGCGTCGAGGAAGCTGAAGCCGAGGCGGCTTGCCTCGCGCGCGAGTTCCCGCGCCACGTCGGCCGAAGCGGTGGTGTGGTCGACGAAAACGGCGCCGGGCGCCATGCCGGCGAAGGCCCCCTCGGGCCCGAGCGCGACGGCGCGCAGATCGTCGTTGTTGCCGACGCAAGCGAAGACGAAATCGCGCCCCTTGGCCGCCTCGCGCGGGCTCGGCGCGCTGGCCCCGCCGTGCTGGGCGACCCACTTTTCGGCTTTCGCCGCCGTTCGGTTGTAGACGACGATCCCGTGGCCATGGGCCTTCAAATGACCCGCCATCGGATAGCCCATCACCCCCAAGCCCAGAAACGCGACTTCGCTCAAGTCTCTCTCCTCACGTGTCCAAAGCGCGGCGCGCGCGTTCGGCACTATAGCGCGGATCGCCTAGGCGCGCCTCAGGTTCGCCGTCGGCAGCGAGAGATGGCCGACCTTGTAGACCTGCGCGCCTTCGCGCGGCGGGGGCGGCCTTTCGCCCCACAGGCGGAAGCGCACGCGCGTCCAAACCGTCGGCTCGAACCCGACGACCGCCGCCAGCGCGCCGCCGCGTTCGACGTCCTCGAGGGCGGCCTCGCCCGCGCGCTGGCGGATTTCGGCGAGCGGCGCGTAGGGCGCGAGGCTCGCGACTTCGCGGGTGGCGAACCGCGCCTGGGCGATCGCGTCCGACAAATGGACCCGCCAAACCACCCAGGTCTTGACCTGCGGCCAGCCGAACGACCGCGCCACGCCGGCGAAGCCTTCGCTGCAGAGAAACGCGCTCATGCCGAGGCTGTTGTCCCAGACGTAGAACGGCGCATAGAGGTTCTCCCCGCCGTTCTCGCTCCCACGCCCCTCGGCCGAGAGATAGGCCTTGAAAGTCAGGTTGGGATACCCGTCGAGAAGATGGCCTTTTTCGGCGATGCGGCGATCGATGATCGCCATGTCGTAGTCGGCAGGCAGCACGAAACTATATTGCATAGCGATCATGGCCGACTCCTTTTGCGAGACGCCGTCTGCGCCCATGAACTTGACGCAGCGAACATGGCGCCGCAGGATCGTCCCGACAATCAGGTAATTTTTGACCATTCGTTCCAAAAACATGGATGATCAAAGTGCGACAGGTCACCTACGATCTCGACGTGCTGCGCAGCTTCGCAACCGGAATGGAGCTCGGCAGTTTCGCCAAGGCGGCCGAGCGGCTCGGCCGCTCGACATCGGCGGTGAGCGCGCAACTCAAGAAGCTGGAGGCGCAAGCGGGCGCGCCGATCTTCCGCAAGGCGGGGCGCGGCCTGGCGCTGACCGAGGCGGGCGAGATCCTGCTCGGCTACGCGCGCCGTCTGATCGGACTCAACGACGAGGCCGCCGCCGCGATCCACGGCGTCGGCCTCGAAGGCTGGGTGCGGATCGGGCTGCAAGAGGATTTCGGCGAGGCGCTGTTGCCCGATGTGCTCGGGCGCTTCGCGCGCGCCCACCCCAAGGTGCGCATCGAGGCGCGCATCGAGCGCAACGCCGCGCTGATCGAGCGCGTCGCCGCGGGACGGCTCGATCTGGCGCTCGCCTGGAGCGGCGGCGCGATGACGCCCCGTTGCGAGCCGGTCGCCGAGGCGCCGATGCGCTGGATCGGCCCGGCCGGGAGGAGCGACGTCTGGCGCGCCGCCGGCGGCGAGCCCGTGCCGCTGGCGGCTCTGGAGGCGCCGTGCCTGTTTCGCCAGGTCGCCGCCGACGCGCTCGACCGCGCCGGCCTCCCCTGGCGGCTCGCCTTCGTAAGCCCGAGTCTGGCGGGGCTATGGGCGGCGACCGCGGCGGGATTGGGGCTCGCCGTGCGCACGCCGATCGGCATGCCGGTCGGGGCTCGCGCGCTCGACCCCGCAAAGAGCGGCTTGCCGGCGCTGCCCCGCGTCGGCCTCGTGCTGCATCGCGCCGCGGCCGATCAAGGCCCGGCGACGGAACGTCTCGCTGCGATCATCGTGCGGGCGGTCCGGGCGGCGGCGTCGACGCATGGCGAAATCCTCGCAGCGGATTCCGTCTAACCCGGCTCGTCCGCTGGTCCGCTCAGCCCAGCCGCGCCTCGGCGGCGGCGAAATCTTCCGGGGTGTTGAGGTTGGCGAAGGGGTCGCCGTCCGCCGCGAAGGCGACACGAGCGGCGCCGAGCCGCGCCATCGCCTGGCGCGGGCTCGCCTCGCCGCGCGCCAATTCCGCCGCGATTTCGCCCATCGCGCTGTCGCGCCACAGCGCGAACATCGGCTCGAGGCCGTAAGCGCTTTCGGCGACCGCGACCGGCGCGCCGCTCGAAGCGATCGCCGCCGCGAGCCGGGCGACGAGATCGCGCGGCAGGAACGGCGCGTCGCACGGCGCGGTGGCGAGCAGCGAAAAGCCCCGCCGCCGCGCGAACGCCAGCGCGGCGCCGACGCCGCACAGCGGCCCGCTGGAACCCATGTCCGGCGGGTCGGCGACGACGGCGCAATCGAGGCTCGCAAATCGCGCCGCCGCGCCGTTGGCGTTGATGAAGATCTCGTCGACCTGGGGTCGCAGGCGCGCAACGACATGGGCGATGAGCGGACGTCCGGCGAGCGGAAGCAGCGCCTTTTCCGCGCCCATGCGGGTGGAGCGGCCGCCCGCGAGCACGACGGCGGCGATTGGCTCGGGTGGGATCGGCGTTCTCCTCAAGCTCGTGCAAAGGCCACGTCGAAACCGCGTCGGCGCCGCAATTTCGCACGCAACTGTGTTATAGCCGAAAGCCTTTCCGCTGATGAAATCGACGCCGTGCGCCGGTTCCTGGTTTGGGCGATCGGGAGGACGAGAGATGGCGGCTGGACGTCGGCAATTCATCACCGGGCTCGGAGCCGCTGCGGCCGGCGTCGGGCTGGCGAGGCCGGCGCTCGCCGATCCCGCCCCCGAGGTGCAATGGCGGATGACCTCGAGCTTCCCCCCCGCGCTCGACCTCATCTACGGCGGCGGCGAAACGCTGGCCAAGGCGCTCGCCGATCTCACCGACGGTCATTTCACGCTTCGCATCG
Organism: uncultured Alphaproteobacteria bacterium; assembly: GCA_963755075.1. GTDB lineage: Bacteria > Pseudomonadota > Alphaproteobacteria > Rhizobiales > Beijerinckiaceae > Roseiarcus. The sequence continues at coordinate 5,371 of CAVWKL010000080.1, read as the reverse complement.
CTCCGGCCGGCGAAATCGCGCCGGCGCTGGAAGCGCTCGAGGCCGTCGCCGACGGCAGGGCCGAATGCGCCCACACCTCGCTCGCCTACTCCTGGAGCAAGGATCCGAGCTTCGTTTTCGCCTCCTCGACGCCGTTCGGCATGAACGCGCGCCAGCACGCCGCCTGGTTGCAGGAAGGCGGCGGCGACGACCTCATCGACGAACTGCTCGCCGAGCGCAAGCTCCCTCATCGACGAACTCTCCCCCCTCCGCGCCTTTCCCGCCGGCGACACCGGCGGGCAGATGGCGGGCTGGTTTCGCAAGGAAATCCACGGCCCCGGCGATTTCGCCGGCCTGAAAATGCGCATCGGCGGCTTTGCCGGCAAGGTGTTCCAGATCCTCGGCGCCGAGCCGGTGGCGATGCCCAAGGACGCCGTCTACGACGCGCTGGAATCGGGCGCGCTCGACGCCTTCGAATGGGTCGGCCCCTACGACGACGAGAAATTCGGCGAGCGCAAGGACGCCGCCGCGGACGCGCCGCGGCCGGTCATTTCGAAGGTCGCGCCCAACTATTATTACCCCGGCTGGTGGAAGGGGGGGATGCAACTGCATTTCGTCGTCGCCAGGGAGAAGTTCGAGGCGCTGCCGAAGGCCTACCAGGCGGCGCTTCGCGCCGCCGCCGCGATCGCCAACGCCTCCGTGCTGGCGAAATACGACGCGGCCAATCCCGGCGCGCTGAAGCGCCTCGTCGTCGGCGGCGCGCAGCTGCGCCTCTTTCCGCAGGACGCGCTCGAGGCCTGCTACAAGACCGCCAACGATCTCTATGCGCAGCTCAGCGCCGACGATCCCAAGTTCAAGAAGCTCGCCGACTCCTACATGGCCTTCCGCGGCGACGAATATCTGTGGTGGCAGGTGGCCGAGTATTCCTTCGACAATTTCATGATCCGCGAGCGCCGCAGCAAGTCCTAGCGGTCAAAATCTGACGCTTGGCGCCCGCCCGGATGACCGGGGTTGGCCGCGAGCGGACAGGCGGCTTCGGGCATCCAAAATGTCGAAGCTGACATGCGCTCCTGTACCTCGTCGCAGCAGATCTTGACCGATTGCGCTAGGGAACTCTGAGCTTGGTTGGCGGCGAAAAACTCGATTTCGCATGCCGAAGTTCGCCCGCCCGGGTCTTTGCCACAGCAAGGCCTCGGCAATGAATCCGCGCAGCAATTCCTGTCGCCCGCATTAGCTGCCCTGTCCGCGCCGCCGAAGCGGCTGCGTCGATCAGGTCATTGCACGCCGGACTATATCGTTTTATCCTTGTGTGAGTACGGCGGCTGCGCGAGCGGGCGGCGCGTCGAGGGGGCCCCAATGGCAAAGCCGATCATCATCGTCGATCCCAGCCCGCGTCGGCTGAACGAAATCTTCGATTCGGGCGACTGGGCGCGGCTCGAGTTGCTCGGCGACCTCGAAGTTCACCGGGGCGAGGGGCACATGGCGGCGACGCGCCTCGAAGCGCTGTTGCCGGAGGCGGAGTTGCTGATCGGCCAGAGCGACATGCCGAAAACGCGCCTCAATCGCGCGCCGAAGCTTCGCGCGATCGTCAACGTCGAGACCAATTTCCTACAGAACGTCGACTACGAGACGTGCTTCGAGCGCGGAATCCACGTGATCACGCCGAGTTCGGCCTTCGCGCGGCCGGTCGCCGAGATGACGCTGGGCATGGCGATCGACCTCTGTCGGGGGATATCCGCCGCCGACCGAGCGATGCGGGCGGGTAATGAGAAGTGGCTGCTCGATGGGGCGGAAGGTTGCTTTTCGCTTTACGGTCAACCAGTCGGGCTGATCGGTTTCGGCGACCTGGCGCGCGCCTTCGCGCCGTTGCTCGCGCCGTTCGGCTGCCCGATCAAGGCTTATGACCCTTGGATCTCAGACCATTTCATGGCTGGCTTCCGCGTCACCGCCGCCTCGCTCGACGAAGTGCTGTCGACGAGCCGAGTGATCGTGGTCTTCGCCGCTGTCACCAGCGAGAATCAGGGTTTCCTCGGTGAGCGAGAATTCGAGCGAATCCAGCCGGGTTCGGTTGTGCTGCTGATGAGCCGAGCCGGCGTCGTCGACTTCCCCGCGTTCTTGCGCGCTGTCGAGGCCGGGCGCTTCCGCGCCGCCACTGACGTCTTTCCGAGAGAGCCTGCGCCCGCCGGCGAACCGGCGCGGCGCGTCGAGGGATTGTTGCTGTCGCCCCACCGAGCGGGCGCCTTGCCTGATTCGCTGCTCGAGATCGGCCGCCAAGCGGTCGCCGACGCCGAATTGATCCTGCATGGCCTGCCGCCGCTCTCCTGTCGGCGCGCGCAGCGCGAGACAGTCGTGCGATCGCGCAGCAGGCCGGTGGAGAAGAGCTGAAGCGGCGCAGCTTGACACGGCTATCCGCCGTGACCTATTATCTATAACGTTATACATAAGAGTCTGGCAAGTGCCCTTGGGGAGAGAACGGGTGACGACGAAGGCGCCGACGATCCGCGATGTCGCGCTGCGCGCCGGCGTCTCGGTCGCGACCGCCTCCAACGTCGTCAACGGCAACCGGCCGGTCGGCAAGGAGAGCCGCCGCAGGGTGCTCGAAGCCGTGGCCGCAATCGGTTATCGCCTCAACCGCGCCGCGAGCTCGTTGCGCGGCGCCCCCAGCCGCTTGATTGGCATGGTCGTCCCCGACATCGCCAACGTGTTCTTCGGCGAGTTGGTGCGCGATGTCGAAGAGCTGGCGGAGAATAACGGGTATGATCTGCTGCTGGTCACCACCAGCGAGGACCCGACGATCGAACGGCGGCGTATTGAGGCTCTGGTGTCGCGCCGCATCGACGGGCTGCTGGTTGTGCCGGCGCGCGACGATTCCATCGCTTCCCTTCTTAGCGGGCCGGACGGCGCTTTCATGCCGCCGACGGTGCTCATCGACCGCGGCGATCCGTCGCCGAGCCTGGACACGGCGATGAAGGGCACACCGGCATTGAGCCGATCAAGGCCGGCCTGGCCGTCGGCGGCCTCGGCGCACTCAATGCCCCGCTCCTCGAGAAGGCCACGCAACAGACTTCTCACAAACCGGGAATCGTCGACAATGAGGGCACGCAAGATCACCTCCCAAAAAGCCGCCTACGCGGCCTTTGTGTTGCCTAGCGTCATGGGGTCCAGCCGCTCCGGGTTAAGCATCACCAGCAGGCTGTCCTTGAGTTTGTAGGAGCCGGCAAACAACGCCTTCCGGCGCTCCTCCAAAGTGGACGGATTGGGCTCGTAGTCGGCCGGAGAAACCGTCAGCACCTCGCCCACCGAGTCCACCAGCAGCCCGAAACATCCGCCCGGGCTCTCCAGAACCAGAATGTCCTGGGGACCGTCCTGGGGCGGCAAATCGAGCAACCGGCGCAGGCTCACAGTGGTGAGCACGTCGCCGCGGTAGTGAATCAGTCCGCCCACGTAAGCGGGCGCCAGCGGAACAGGTTGCGGCCGCGCCGCGCCTACGATTTCGAGGATGTGAGCGATGGGCACGCCAAACAAGGTCTGCCCCAGCCGCACCGAGCACATTTCAACCAGGGCGGCAGCCTTCTCCTTGCGATTCAATGCCGTGCCCGCTGCGCTCATCTCACAGCCTCCGCAATGCTCTCCCATTCGGCGGGCGCATTCTGTTCAAGCGGCAGGGGCGCCACGCCACCCAGGTCAATCACGCCGGTTACGCGATTCTTCAAGAGGGTTACGCCCCCCGTGCGCTGGTCTGTGCCCGCCTCGAAGAGTTCGCCGCCTGTGGCCACATCCAGAACATGAGATACGGCGATGCCGACGTGGCGCTTGCCCTCGCGGCAGACGACGACAACGATCTTGCGCTCGGTGGCGCCCAGCGCCGGCGGATCGCTTTCGGAAGGGGCCAGTACCCCACCGGAGTCCTCCACCGCCAGCAGTTGACCCTCGAAGTTGAGTACCGGCCGGTAACCGATGTACTCGATGCGGGAGAGCGGGAGCTGCTCGATGCGCAGAACATCGGCCAGGGGCACCGCGGCTTGCCGCCCGGAAGCCTCTACCAGCAGATACTCGAGGCTCCGCGCGGCGCCGGATTCCGTCTCACCGTCGCCCGCGCGAGTGTGCTCTTCGTCGGCGCTCATGGCGATGCCGGCTCGGATAGCGATCGAACCAGGGTCCAGGATCAGCGCCAAGTCGGCGTTGCCCAGAACGGTAGCGCCCGAATAGAGGCCGATCTCCTTGAGCACGGCCGAGAGCGGCTTGACCACAATCTCCTCCGGGTCGGCGAGTCCATCCACCACCAGCCCGTAGCGCCGCCCGTCGGCATCGAGAACGGCAATGAAATTGTCCCGCTCTGCGACCGGCTTGTGCTCGCCGCCAGGAATCAGCAGCTGGTCGAGAAAGACCAGCGGGAGCAGCTTGCCGCGCAACCTGTAGAGCGGCGCGCCCTCCATCCACTCGATAGCGGCGCCGGCCTGCTCGGGGGAGACATGCACCAGCTCGGAGAGCGCGCCTTGGGGGAGAGCAAAGCTCTGGCGCAGGCTGCGGACAATCAGGGCCGGGATGATAGCCAGCGTGAGCGGAATCCGCATCCTCAGCGTGGTTCCCTTGCCAACGCGGGAGTCGATTTCTACCTTGCCGCCGATCTTCTCCACGTTGGTGCGAACCACATCCATCCCCACCCCGCGCCCGCTCACGTTGGTTACGGCCGCGGCGGTGGAGAAGCCGGGCACAAAGATGAGTTGGAGCAACTCGCGATCGGAGAGTTGCGCGGCGCGCACAGGCGCTATCAGCCCGCGCTCGATGGCCTGCTGGCGTATCTTTTCGACGGCAATGCCTGCGCCATCGTCCACAACCTCGATAACGACGTGGCTGCCCTCCTGACTGGCCCGCAGCTTGAGCGTTCCCTCGGTATCCTTGCCCGCAGTCTGGCGTGCCTCGGGCGGTTCGATGCCGTGATCGAGCGAGTTCCTGACCGCATGGGTCAGCGGATCCTTGATGGCTTCGAGCAGGCTCTTGTCCAGTTCGGTCTCCTGGCCCTCCATCTGCAGACGCACCCGGCGGCCGAGCGCCTGCGAGAGGTCGCGCACCATGCGCGGCATCTTGGAGAAGATATTCGAGACCGGCTGCATGCGGGCCTTCATCACAGCTTCGCGCAGGTCGGCGGTCACCATATCCAGTCGGCGTGAAAGCAATGTCATGCCGGGATCTGAGGCAGTGGCCTGTAGCACCTGGTTGCGGGTGAGCACCAGCTCGCCTACCAGATTCATCATGCGGTTCAGCAGGGTCACATCCACGCGCAAGGTGCTTTCGGCCGCCGATCCCGACGGCATGGCCGGTGCGCGCGGCTTTGCTCCATCGCTCTCCGCTTCGACGGACGTCCTGGGAGGGGGCGCAGCCATTGGCTCCG
>CAVWKL010000079.1:0-19513 GCA_963755075.1 uncultured Alphaproteobacteria bacterium | reverse complement strand
CGGCCAACGGGTGCTTCCGCCTTGACTGGACCGCGCGCCGCAGGCGGCGAAGCTCACAGTCTGATCGAGGCCGACGGCCAGCCTGCTAGAAGTCCGAGAGCGTCGCGGACCGGCGAAAACGTGAGCCCGCCGAGCCAGAAGGCCTGGGCGACGATGCGGCCCGCTATTAGCGCCAACAGCAAAAGCGGCGGGGGAACGAGCATGCCAACCTTGCGCCGCTCGTTGGCCGCCCTCGCCGATCTTGCCATTCGTTGCTCCCGTCGCGCACGCGGCGGTCGAGCCGGCGTGATGTTTACGACGGTAAACTAGATCATGGCGGGGGACGCGGTCAACGGCGAACGGATCGTCTCATTGCCATCGGCGAAGCGAGCCCGGAGCCAATCCTTCCCCTTGCAATCGCCCGCAATTCGCATCCGCTCGCCGACCGGGGGTCCGGCCTCGGCGCCGCGTGACGCAATGCCGCAGATCGGGGCGGCGACCCGCGTCGGATGGGCCGGCCGGTCGCGTTTGCGCTGCCGACGCGGCCGCCAGACGGCGCGAGGCCGCCGGCGAGCAGGCGATTTCCCGCCCAATGGGCGATCGACTATTGACAACGGGGCGCAATTAACTGACATTTTAGCACGATCGAGCGTCGGCGGACTTCTTTAGGTCTCGCTGGATATCGCGCCGATCGCAACGGCAGGCGTGCGGGGGGAGGCATGAGCGCTGGTGCGGCGAGCCCGGAAACCCCGACTTTCCGGTCGATCGTCCGGATGGAAGGGGTGCAGAAGTATTTTGGCGCCGTCCAAGCCCTTCGCGACATCACCCTCAACATCGGCAAGACGAGATCGTCGGCCTGATCGGCGACAACGGCGCGGGCAAGTCGACGCCGATCAAGGTTCTGACCGGCGTGACGCCGCCGACCCCCGGCCGCATCTTCGTGCGCGACCAGCCGGTCGACCTCTCCGACTATTCGGTGCGCCGGGCGCACAATCTTTCCATCGAAACGGTCTATCAGGACAAGTCGCTCGCCGACAAACAGCCGCTGTGGCGGAATTTTTTCGTCGGCCGGCAGATCGTCAACCGCTTCGGCTTCATCGACATCAAGCGCGAGAAGGAAATCGCCAACCAAATCTTGATCGACGTCATCGGCTTTCGCGGCGTCGGCATCACCGTCGATTCGACCATCGGCAATCTCTCCGGCGGCGAACGCCAGGGCATCGCCATCGGGCGCGCCATGCATTTCAACGCCGACCTCATCGTCCTCGACCAGCCGACGGCGGCGCTCGGCGTCGCCGAAGTGCGCAAGGTCATCGACTTCGTCCAGCGCATCAAGGCCTCGGGCCGCGCCTGCATCTACATCGAGCACAATCTCGCCCACGTCCACGAGGTCGCCGACCGTCTGATCGTGCTCGATCGCGGCGCCATCGTCGCCGAGATCATTCCCAGGGAGATGTCGGTGGTGGAGCTCACGGAATACCTCATCAAATTGCAGCATAAGACCTGACGCTGGGCGCGCGACCCGAGGCGACGACAAAATGCAAAAGAGCGGCTCCTCCATCTCGGTCTTCCAGCGTTTCGAAGGCCTGCCGATCATCATCGTCTTCGCGCTGCTGCTGGCGCTGTTCATGTACACGGCGCCGACGGTGTTTTTGCAGCCGTTCATCTATACGACGTTCTTGTCGACGCTGCCGCCGCTGATCCTGCTCGCCATCGGCCTGACCTTCGTCATCGGGGCCGGCGAAATCGACCTCTGTTTTCCCGCCATCATCGCCTTTTCCGGCTTCGTCTTCGCGGTGCTGTTCAAGGAATACGACCTCGGCTGGATCGCGGTCGTGGCGGGGCTCGCCTCCGGAGTCCTCGTCGGCTTCGTCAACGGCGTGCTCGTCGCCAAGATCGGCATTCCCTCATTCATGGCGACGCTCGCCACCCAGTTTTTCTGGGCGGGAATGGCGACGGTGCTGTCCGGCGGCAAGTCTTACGCCCTGCGCGAGGCCGAGGGCAGTTCGGTGTGGCAATGGATCGTCGGCCGGCCGTTCGCCGGCAGCGGGACGGCGTGGATGGCGCAGCTGCCGCTGCAGGCGTTGTGGACCACCATCGTCGTCGTCTTCCTGTGGTTCATTCTCACCCGTCACCGCTTCGGCGAGCACGTGCTCTTCATCGGCGACTTCGAACGAGGTTTCGCGCGTCGCCGGCATCGACGTCGACCGCGAGAAGATCAAGCTGTTCACGCTGATGGGGTTCCTCGCCGCCTGCGCGGCGATCATCCTGACGCTGGAGAACAAGAATTTCTTCGGCAATCAGGGCCAGGGCTATCTGCTCACCGCCATCGCCTCGGTGCTGATCGGGGGAACCTCGATCTTCGGCGGGCGGGCCACCATCGTCGGCACCGTCTTCGGCTGCTTCATCATCGGCATGATCGAGGCGGGCCTGGTGGCCAGCGGCCTCACCGGCGCCTGGGTGCGCACGGTGCAGGGCCTGATCTTCCTGATCTCGATCATTTTCTACCTTTACGCCGACGAGCCGCAGCGCCGTCGCACTTTCTTCGCGCGCTTCGGACTCATCCAGAGTTTCGGCCGGATGCGATCGGCCGAATGAATGCCGCCTGCCGCTCGCCAACCGGCGCCGGCGCGGCAAGAAAAGCGGGAGAGGAGCCATGAAACAGTCCAAGTTGCTATTCGTCGGCGTCGCCGCGGCGGCGTTGCTCGCTGGTCTCGGCACGGCGCTGGCCGCCGACCCGATCGGCAAGGGCCTGACCATGTATATGCAGATGGGCGGCAACGCCGGCGACGGCGCCACGCTCGCCCGCCAGACCGGCGCCGAGCAGGCCGCCGCGGCGCTGGGCGTCGAACTGAAGGAGCAGTTCTCGGCCTGGGCGCCGGAAACCATGATCAACCAGTTCAAGGAAGCGGTCGCCGCCAAGCCGAGCTGCATCGAGATCATGGGCCATCCCGGCGCGACCGCCTTCCATGACCTCGTCAAGGCCGCCACCGACCAGGGCATCGTCGTCACCGACGGCAATTCGCCGATGACCTCCCTGCAGAGCGAGTTCGGCACCAAGGGCTTCGGCTATGCCGGCGTCGATCTTTACGCCGGCGGCGCGTTGACCGCCCAGGCTATGCTCTCCCACGGCCTCAAGGCCGTGGGAGAGCATAGCCTGGGCGGTCAACGCGCCGCCGGCGTAAAGATCGACGCCGGCATAGCCGAAGCCCTTGGTGCCGAACTCGCTCTGCAGGGAGGTCATCGGCGAATTGCCGTCGGTGACGACGATGCCCTGGTCGGCGGCGGCCTTGACGAGGTCATGGAAGGCGGTCGCGCCGGGATGGCCCATGATCTCGATGCAGCTCGGCTTGGCGGCGACCGCTTCCTTGAACTGGTTGATCATGGTTTCCGGCGCCCAGGCCGAGAACTGCTCCTTCAGTTCGACGCCCAGCGCCGCGGCGGCCTGCTCGGCGCCGGTCTGGCGGGCGAGCGTGGCGCCGTCGCCGGCGTTGCCGCCCATCTGCATATACATGGTCAGGCCCTTGCCGATCGGGTCGGCGGCCAGCGCCGTGCCGAGACCAGCGAGCAACGCCGCCGCGGCGACGCCGACGAATAGCAACTTGGACTGTTTCATGGCTCCTCTCCCGCTTTTTCTTGCCGCGCCGGCGCCGGTTGGCGAGCGGCAGGCGGCATTCATTCGGCCGATCGCATCCGGCCGAAACTCTGGATGAGTCCGAAGCGCGCGAAGAAAGTGCGACGGCGCTGCGGCTCGTCGGCGTAAAGGTAGAAAATGATCGAGATCAGGAAGATCAGGCCCTGCACCGTGCGCACCCAGGCGCCGGTGAGGCCGCTGGCCACCAGGCCCGCCTCGATCATGCCGATGATGAAGCAGCCGAAGACGGTGCCGATGATGGTGGCCCGCCCGCCGAAGATCGAGGTTCCCCCGATCAGCACCGAGGCGATGGCGGTGAGCAGATAGCCCTGGCCCTGATTGCCGAAGAAATTCTTGTTCTCCAGCGTCAGGATGATCGCCGCGCAGGCGGCGAGGAACCCCATCAGCGTGAACAGCTTGATCTTCTCGCGGTCGACGTCGATGCCGGCGACGCGCGAAACCTCGTTCGAGTCGCCGATGAAGAGCACGTGCTCGCCGAAGCGGTGACGGGTGAGAATGAACCACAGGAAGACGACGACGATGGTGGTCCACAACGCCTGCAGCGGCAGCTGCGCCATCCACGCCGTCCCGCTGCCGGCGAACGGCCGGCCGACGATCCATTGCCACACCGAACTGCCCTCGGCCTCGCGCAGGGCGTAAGACTTGCCGCCGGACAGCACCGTCGCCATTCCCGCCCAGAAAAACTGGGTGGCGAGCGTCGCCATGAATGAGGGAATGCCGATCTTGGCGACGAGCACGCCGTTGACGAAGCCGACGAGGACTCCGGAGGCGAGCCCCGCCACGACCGCGATCCAGCCGAGGTCGTATTCCTTGAACAGCACCGCGAAGACGAAGCCGGAAAAGGCGATGATGGCGGGAAAACAGAGGTCGATTTCGCCGGCCCCGATGACGAAGGTCAGGCCGATGGCGAGCAGGATCAGCGGCGGCAGCGTCGACAAGAACGTCGTATAGATGAACGGCTGCAAAAACACCGTCGGCGCCGTGTACATGAACAGCGCCAGCAGCAGCGCGAAGACGATGATGATCGGCAGGCCTTCGAAACGCTGGAAGACCGAGATGGAGGAGCCGCTCTTTTGCATTTTGTCGTCGCCTCGGGTCGCGCGCCCAGCGTCAGGTCTTATGCTGCAATTTGATGAGGTATTCCGTGAGCTCCACCACCGACATCTCCCTGGGAATGATCTCGGCGACGATGGCGCCGCGATCGAGCACGATCAGACGGTCGGCGACCTCGTGGACGTGGGCGAGATTGTGCTCGATGTAGATGCAGGCGCGGCCCGAGGCCTTGATGCGCTGGACGAAGTCGATGACCTTGCGCACTTCGGCGACGCCGAGCGCCGCCGTCGGCTCGTCGAGGACGATGAGGTCGGCGTTGAAATGCATGGCGCGCCCGATGGCGATGCCCTGGCGTTCGCCGCCGGAGAGATTGCCGATGGTCGAATCGACGGTGATGCCGACGCCGCGAAAGCCGATGACGTCGATCAAGATTTGGTTGGCGATTTCCTTCTCGCGCTTGATGTCGATGAAGCCGAAGCGGTTGACGATCTGCCGGCCGACGAAAAAATTCCGCCACAGCGGCTGTTTGTCGGCGAGCGACTTGTCCTGATAGACCGTTTCGATGGAAAGATTGTGCGCCCGGCGCACCGAATAGTCGGAGAGGTCGACCGGCTGGTCGCGCACGAAGATGCGGCCGGCGGTCGGCGGCGTCACGCCGGTCAGAACCTTGATCAGCGTCGACTTGCCCGCGCCGTTGTCGCCGATCAGGCCGACGATCTCGTTCTTGCCGATGTTGAGGTTGATGTCGCGAAGGGCTTGGACGGCGCCAAAATACTTCTGCACCCCTTCCATCCGGACGATCGACCGGAAAGTCGGGGTTTCCGGGCTCGCCGCACCAGCGCTCATGCCTCCCCCCGCACGCCTGCCGTTGCGATCGGCGCGATATCCGGCGACGACCTAAAGAAGTCCGCCGACGCTCGATCGTGCTAAAATGTCAGTTAATTGCGCCCCGTTGTCAATCGTCGATCGCCCCATTGGGCGGGGAATCGCCTGCGCGCCGGCGGCCTCGGCGCCGTCTGGCGGCCGCGTCGGGCGGCGCAAACGCGACCGGCCGGCCCATCCGACGCGGGTCGCCGCCCCGATCTGCGGCATTGCGTCGCGCGGCGCCGACGCCGGACCCCCGGTCGGGCGCGCGGATGCGAATTGCGGGCGATTGCAAGGGGAAGGATTGGCTCCGGGCTCGCTTCGCCGATGGCAATGAGACGATCCGTTCGCCGTTGACCGCGCCCCCGCCATGAGCTAGTTTACATCGTAAACATCGCGCCGGCTCGACCGCGGCGTGCGCGACAGGGAGCCACGAATGGCAAGATCGGCGAGGGCGGCCGACGAGCGGCGCAAGGTTGGCATGCTCGTTCCCCCGCCGCTTTTGCTGTTGGCGCTGATGGCGGTCTGCGTCGTCGCCCAGGCCTTCTGGCTCGGCGGGCTCACGTTTTCGCCGGTCCGCGACGCTCTCGGACTTCTGGCGCTCGCCGCCTCGATCGGGCTCGTCGCCGCCTGCGGCGCGCGGTTCGTCAAGGCGGGAACGCCATTTCGGCCGACTTCGCCGACCGCCGCCATCGTCGAAGACGGGCCTTACCGGATCAGCCGAAACCCGATGTACCTCGGCATGGCCGGAGCGCTGGCCGGTCTCGGCGTGCTTTTCGGCGGCCTCTGCTTCGCCGCCGCCGCGGTCCTATTCCTGATCGTCGTCCATTTCGGCGTCGTGCTGCCGGAAGAACGCTATCTGGAGGCGCGCCACGGGGCGGCCTATCGCCAATACAAGCGACGGGTCCGGCGATGGATGTGAGGACGGCGCGCGCCGCGGTCCGGCGTCGTTTCAGTCGCGCAAGGCGCCCCGGCGCGGCAAATCGGGCGCGCCAGGGCGCGAGACCGGCAGCTCCCTGCGATCGTGGGGCGAATCCGAGTAGCGCGCGCGCTTATCGCCATACATGGCGGCGTCGGCCCGGCGCACGACCGCTTCCAGCCGCTCGCCCGGCCGACCGGTCGCCGCGCCCATGGCGAAGCTCAGCGCCACGCCGGAATAGTACTGATTGTTGAGCGCCACGAGATTGTCGATCGCCGCCATCAAGTCCTCGCCGTCGCGCTCGTGGCGGGCCGGCATCAGCACCGCGAACTCGTCGCCGCCGATGCGCGCCACGCAACACGGGGCTTCGACCAGTTTCGCCAGCACCTCGCCGGCGCGGCGAAGCAATTCGTCGCCCGCGGCGTGGCCGAATTGATCGTTGGCGGCCTTCAGGCCGTTGACGTCGATGACCAGGACCGTGACGGGCGCCGGCCCCTTGCGCTCGAGGCGATTGAGCTCGTCGACGAAGAAGGCGCGGTTGTAGAGCTTGGTCAGCACGTCGTGCTTTCCCAGGTACTCGAGATAGGCCTCGGCCTTCTTGCGGGCGGTGATGTCGGTCAAGGCGACCTGGACCAGCGACCAATCCCGCTCGCGGCCGGGGAACACCGAGAACTGCAGATGAAGGTGCAACGGGGCGCCGCTCAGCGCATAATTCACAACCTCTCGCTGCTGAAAAAGCTTTCCACCCCAGAGATCGATCAACTGTTCGCGGAACGGCTGCGCCATCTCGTCGCGAAAGACATCGCGCAGGCGGCCGAGCAAGGTCTTCTTGTCCGGCGCCGCAAACAGGCTCAACGTATGCCGATTGACGTCGATCACCCTGATTTCGCTCATGCAGCGGGTGACGAACTCGGGATGCACGTCGGTGAAGACGCGAAAATCCTCGATGCCGCGATCGCGCAGCTCCTCGAGCAAGAGCTTGACCTTGCTGAAGTCCTCCACCCACAGCGAAATGGGCGAATGCTCGAAGAGCCCGCGCGAATAGTCTTCGCTCAGCGCCAGCAGGCGGCGCGCGCCTTCGCGCTCGCTCACGTCGTCGATCGCGACCAGGAGGCGCTCCCAGCTCGTCTCGTAGCCCGGCAGCAGGCGACCCTTGATCTGGATGTCGATGCGTCGCCCTTTCAAGGAATAATTGACGCCGTCGCCGACGAACCCGCCGGCGCCGTCCCACAGCTGCGCCAGTTCGTCGGCGAGACTGGCCAGCATGTCGTCGCGGAAGATGCGATCGAGATTGGCCACGAGATGGGGCAGATCGTCGGCCTCGAACAGCGACAGCGTGCGGCGATTGACCCTCAGGATGCGCATGGCGGCGATGCAGGCGCGCACGCGCGCCGGGTCCTCGCCGAGATAGGCGCGCAGATCGCGGATGCCCGCCGCCCGCCAGGCGTCGAAGAGCGCCTTGACCCCGGAGTAATCCTCGAGCCACAGCGACACCGGCGCGAGGTCGAACATCATCGCGTCTTCGCCGGAACGGCTGCCGGAGATGGCCGAGATTGGGTCGACGAGACGTTGCATGAGGTTCCCCGATAGTCGCGCGACGGCGGCGCGAATCGCACGATCGCGGCGCGCGGCCTCGCTAGGCTACGTCAATCCGCCCGCTCGGGGTAAGAGACAAATCGCACGCGCGAGATTTAGGACGACCGGGCCGCCCACTGCCCGGATTCAGACAGATGTGAGCCTCGCGCTGGCCTCAGCGCGAGGCTCACATTTTACGAACGAGAACACCGCCTTGTCGGCCGGGCCAAGCCGGGGCAAATTCGCCTTGCGGCTGGCGGCGATCGGTCGAATGTCGGCTTGCCGGCTTCGTTCCCCGCCTCGCCGCCGGCGCTTGTCAACGGAGGATTCGTCATGGCGGCGGAAGGACTTGTGACGCTTGCGAGCAGCGATGGGCCGCCCGAGACGCTTCGACGTTTGGAGGCCGGCCTCGCCGCGCGCGGGATGACGGTTTTCGCCCGCATCGATCACGCCGAGGGCGCAAGGCGCGCCGGGCTCGCCCTGCGGCCGACGGAAGTGATGATTTTCGGCTCGGCCGTGGCGGGGACGCCGCTGATGGCGATGTCCCAGACGATCGGCATCGATCTGCCGCTGAAAATGCTGGTCTGGCAGGGGGCCGACGGCCGGACCTTCGTAAGCTACAACGATCCCCTCTGGCTCGTTCGCCGCCATGGGCTTGGCGAGGCCGCCGAGGCGATCGCGGGCAAGATGGGGACGGCGCTTACGGCGATCGCGCGCGAGGCGGCGGGCGACGGCTGACGAAAAGGGCCGCCGCGCTGCGGCGAAATCCCCGGAGGAGACGGATGCAATTCACCCCCTATCTCTATTTCAAAAGCGGCTGCGAAGCCGCGCTCGCATTCTATCAGGCCTGCGGGCTCGGGACGGTTCGGGAACTCAGGCGCTACGAGGGAACGCCGATGGCCGAGCGCGACGGCGGCGCGTGGCGCGACAAGGTGCTGCATTCCCTGTTCGAGGGTCCGGACGTCCGCCTGTACGCTTCCGACGGCCCGGATTCCGAACCGATGAAGGGCTGCGCCCTGCTCATCGAGACCGACGACGCCGAGGCGGCCAAGGCGCTGTTTGCCGCGCTTTCGGCCGGCGGGCAGGTGACCGTCCCCTTCGCCCAGCAGTTCTGGGGCGACTGCTACGGCAACTTCACCGACAAGTTCGGCGTGCAATGGGCGATGAACAGCCGGGCGAAGGGGTGATGCCAACCGTTGATAAGGCTGACCGCCGTCATGGCCGGGCTTGTCCCGGCCATCCACGCGGCGCCGTTGATTCCACGTCTCAGGAAAACGCTGAGAATGCGCGGCATTCCGCCATCCGGAGCGGCGGCTCGAAGGCGTGGGTGGCCGGGACAAGCCCGGCCATGACGGGTCATTGATTTCGCCAGCTTATGTGAGCTGTGGCGGAATTACGGTGACGCACCCGTCTTTCCCTTTATGTTCAAGCGCCAATCAGCCCAACGGAGGCGACCAGCCAAGCCAGCGCAAAAGCCGCTCGACAGAGGCGAAAACGTTTTCAAAAAAGGGAAAGACGGGCGTGTGACCGTAGTTCAAGCCCGCCGCCTCCCCGCGTCGCAACCAAGCCTTTCGGAAAATCGCAATCTATGGTATCATCGCCATTCTGTTTCCCCATCACGGGCGCCCGCGCGCCGGAAAGGAGCTTTGCGTCGTGACCGAGCCCTCCGCCGCACGGCGACCGAGGCTTCGCCGCAACGCCTGAGGCCGGCGCGCCTTGGAATTACGGTGACGCACCCGTCTTTCCCTTTATGTTCAAGCGCCAATCAGCCCAACGGAGGCGACCAGCCAAGCCAGCGCAAAAGCCGCTCGACAGAGGCGAAAACGTTTTCAAAAAAGGGAAAGACGGGCGTATGACCGTAGTTCAAGGCCGCCGCCTCCCGCCTCGCAACCAAGCCTTTCGGAAAAACGCAATCCATGGTATCGTCGCCATTCTGTTTCCCCATCACGGGCGCCCGCGCGCCGGAAAGGAGCTTTGCGTCGTGACCGAGCCCTCCGCCGCCCGGCGACCGAGGCTTCGCCGCAACGCCTGAGGCCGGCGCGCCTTGGGGGCGTCGCCGATTCCTGTTTTCGCGCCCTAAACCCTTGAAATCCCACAAAACCGCCAAAGAAAAATTTGGAAAAAGCTTGGAATTCTTTGGAAAGGCTTGGAATTTCCTTGGAAATCCGTGGAAATCCTCGGACCGTCACGGCCGGGCCGCACGCCGTCCGCCCCCTGCCCGAGGCGCGCCCGGTCAGGACGGCGGTCGACGTCTTCCGCGCTTTCCCCTTACATCTGCCCGAGCAGATGCGCCGCGCCGGAGAGGTCGGCCTTGCCAGGCGTCTCCTCGATGTTGAGGCGCTTCACCACGCCGTCCTCGACCAGCATCGAATAGCGCTTCGAGCGCACGCCGAGGCCGCCGGCCGAAGCGTCGAAGTCGAGGCCGGCCGCCTTGGCGAAGTCGGCGGCGCCGTCGGCGAGGAAGGCGATATGGCCGTCCGCGCCGGTCGCCTTCGACCAGGCGGCAAGCACGTGGTGATCGTTGACCGCGGTCATTGCGATCTCGTCGACGCCCTTCGCCCGGAACTCGGCCTCGTGGGCGAGAAAGCCCGGCAGGTGGCTCTTGTGGCAGGTCGGAGTGAAGGCGCCGGGCAGGCCGAAGAGCACGATTTTCTTGCCGCCGAAGAATTCCCGGGTGGTCACCGGCCGCGGGCCGTCGCTGGTGATGAGGCGGAAGGTCGCGTTAGGCAGTCTGTCGCCGACTTGAATGGTCATGGCACGTCTCCACGAAAGGGGGGAAAGCCTCAGTCTATCGCGAGGCGGGGCGCGCGCTCAAGACTTCGAGGCGAGGATCAGCATGACGTCGAGCGCGCCGGCGCCGCCGGTGACCGTGGCGCGCGCGGTCAGCGGCAGCGCGCCCTCCGCCGGCTTCTCGCGCAACGCGATGGCGAAGCAGTCGCGCCCGCTTGGCGCGAGCGCCGCCTTGGTCGACAGCCACCAGCCGCTGGGCGCCTCGAGGAAGAGATCGCGTGGCCGGCCGGCCTCGGCGGGCAGGCAAAGCCGCCAGTCGTTGGCGTCGACGACGGCGAGCTCGCCGCCGAGCGCCCCCCATTCGACCCGGCGCGGCGTCAGCGCCCGCGCCGCCTCGATCGCGGCGGCGTAGGGCGTCGTGGCGGCGATGGGCAGCGTCAGGGTCAAATCGGCCTTGGCGGGCAGGCAGATCGTCTCGCACACGGCGTAGTTGACGCGCATCGCCAGGGTCACCTGCTTTGCGGGGTCGAGGGGCTGAACCGCGATCGGGAAGACGACGCCTCTCTCGTAGCCGAACGCTTCGGAGCCGTCGGGCTCGACGATGCGCGCCGGCGCGGGGAACTGCGGCTCGGCGCGGGCGAGATTGACGGACGCGGAAAAATCGAAGCTCGGCGGGGCGCCGGAATCGCCGGGATCGCGCCAATAGGTGACGGCGCCCGGCGCGAGCTCGATTTCGAACCCGGCCAGCGTCGGCCCGCCCGCCATGAGACGCGCCTCGGACTTCAGCGTCCTCGCCCAGTCCGTGGCGAAGGCGTCGGCGGCGCGGGCGCCGGCGGCGGCCGAGCACGCGAGAGCGGAAAAGACCAGACATCGCGCCAACATGGGGGCAATGTAGGGGCGTCGCGGGCGCGACGCCATCAAATTTCCCGTGAGGGGCGACGCGCTCTGAGCTTTCCTCTTTCCCGGCGCTGGCGAGGCGCGTACGATGCCGCCATGCGCCGTCCCTCGGGATCCTTTGCCACGCAGAGCTACGAAGGCCAGTTTCTCATCGCCATGCCCAGCCTGCGCGAGGGGCCGTTCGCGCGCTCGGTCGTCTATATGTGCGCCCATCGCGAAGACGGGGCGATGGGCATCGTCATCAACCAGCGCGCCGACGAAATCGAGTTCTCCAAGCTTCTGGTGCAACTCGACGTCGTCGGTCGGGCCGAGGCGATTCGCTTGCCGCCCAGCGCCGAGGCGGTGCGCGTCCTGCGCGGCGGTCCGGTCGACACCGGGCGGGGCTTCGTCCTGCATTCGAGCGACTATCGCGCCGAGGATTCGACCGTAGCGATCGGCGAAGGCGTCTGTCTGACCGCGACCCTCGACATCTTGCGGGCGATCGCCAGGGGCTCCGGGCCGAGCCAGGCGGTGCTGGCGCTCGGCTACGCCGGTTGGGCCTCCGGCCAGTTGGAGAGCGAAATCCTCGCCAACGGCTGGCTGGTCTCGCCCGCCGATTCGAAGCTCATTTTCGACGCCAATTTCGAGGCCAAGTACGACCGCGCGCTGGCCCTTCTCGGGGTCAACGCGGCCTGGCTATCCTCCGAGGCCGGCCACGCCTGAGCCGCCTGGCCAAGGCCCGACCCGCCCAGGAACGACCTCGAACATCCGCGCCCGGTCGCCGAGCCCGGCAAAAACAGCCGGGTCCGCGCCGGTGACGAAGACCTGGGCGCCGAGGCGCGCCAGCGCGTCGAACAGCGCGGCGCGGCGGCGCGGATCGAAATGGGCGGCGACCTCATCGAGCAGCGCCAGCGGCGCCAGCCCGGACATATCGGCGACCAGCCGCGCGTGGGCGAGAACGAGGCCGACGAGCAACGCCTTTTGCTCGCCGGTGGACGATTGCGCCGCCGGCGCGCCCTTGGGGCCGTGAAAGACCAGGAGGTCGCCGACATGGGGACCGATCAGCGTGCGGCCCGCCGCCGCGTCGCGGCCGCGATTGTCGCGCAGCGCCGCCCGATATTCGTCTTCGGCCTGAAGCGCGGCGTTTTCGGCCGCCAGCGCCTCGACCTCGCCCTCGAGCGCCAGGCCGGCCCAAGGAAAGGGCGAGGCGTCGTCGCGATCGAGCGCGATCGCCGCCTTCAGCCGGTTGACGCATTCGAGCCGCGCCGCGGCGACGGCGACGCCGAGTTCGGCCGCCTCGCGTTCGATCGCATCGAGCCAGGGCGCGTTGCGCGCCCCCTCTTCGAGCAATCGGTTGCGCCCGCGCAGGGCGCGCTCGAACTGCCCGACCCGCGCGCCGTGATTGGGATCGAGCGCCAGAACCAGCCGATCGAGGAAGCGGCGCCGCTCGCTCGCCGGGCCGACGAACAGGCTGTCCATCGCCGGCGTCAGCCACACGAGGCGCACGTGGTCGGCGAAGGCGCGCGCCGAGGCGACCGGCGCCCGATCGATGCGATTGAGGCGCTCGGGCGAGCCGTCGGCGCCGGCGCCCTCCAGCCCCGCGCCGAGTTGGCGCACGACGCCCTGGTCTTCGACCTCGATGGAAATGGCGAAGCCGCCGGCCCCGCCGGTGCGCGCGCATGCGGAGAGATCGGCGCGCCGAAGGCCGCGCCCCGGCGCAAACAGCGACAAGGCCTCGAGGAGATTGGTCTTTCCGGCGCCGTTCTCGCCGCAAAAGGCGATCAGTGCGCCCGCGAGCGCGAGATCGAGCGTCGCGTAGGAGCGGAAGTCCCTGAGCATCAGCCGGCGCACCAGCGGGCGCCGGCGCGCCGGGGCGAATTCGGGCGGACTCGACATGGGGTCGGATGTGCCACGTCCGGCGGCGGCGCGAAAGGGGTCGGACGAGCCGGTCCGGCGGCTTGTTCGGTCACGCATCCTATCGCATGCTGAGGCGAAACCAGTCCGTGGGAAGGCAAGAACCGTGGCGGCATTCGAGGTGTTGGCGCCCGCCGAGGGCATGGCCGAAATCGCCGAGCGAATCGAAAAGCGCGTCACGGTGCATCGGCTGTGGCGCGCTCAAAACCGCGACGCGATGCTCGAGGCGATCGCGCCGCGCATCCGCGGCGTGGTCGCGACCTGGCATAGCACGGTCGTCGACGCCGCCTTGATGAGCCGCCTGCCGAATCTGGAGATCGTCGCCAGTCTCGGCGTCGGTTACGACCTGATCGACGTCGCCTGGGCGGGCGCGCACGGAATCGTCGTGACCAACACGCCCGGCGTGCTCGACGAAGACACCGCCGACGTCGCGATGGCGCTGACGCTCGCCGCCGTGCGGCGCCTGCCGCAGGCCGAGCGCTATCTTCGCGAGGGGCGCTGGCCGAGCGCGCCCTTTCCGCTCACCGCTTCGCTGCGCGGGCGCACCATGGGGATTCTCGGGCTCGGGCGCATCGGCAAGCAAATCGCCAAGCGCGCGGCGGCTTTCGGGCTCGAGGTCGTCTATCACGGCCGCAAGGCCCAAGACGAAGCGCCCTTTCTCTATTATCCCACGCTTCTCGGCATGGCCAAGGCCTGCGACATCTTGATGATCGCCGCGCCGGGCGGAGCGGAGACGCGGCATATCGTCAATCGCGACGTGCTGGCGGCGCTCGGCCCGAACGGCGTGCTCGTCAATATCGCGCGCGGCTCCCTCGTCGACGAAGCGGCGCTAATCGAAACCTTGCGGGAGCGCAGGATTCTCGCGGCGGGGCTCGACGCCTACGAGAACGAGCCCGACGTGTCGCCGGCGCTGCTCGAACTCGACAACGTCGTCGCGCTCCCCCACGTCGGCTCCGCCACGCGCCATACGCGCCGCGCCATGGCGGATCTGGTCGTCGCCAACCTGTTTTCCTGGCTCGACGGCAAGGGCCCGCTGACGCCGACGCCGGAGACGCCATGGCGCGGATGACGGTTGGGCTCAGTGCGTCAGCCGTGCAGGGTGGGTCGCCTCCAGGCGCACATTGCTCCATTGGATGGGGAACAGCACGATCTCTGCTTCGTCGCGCGCGGCGAAGACTAGCGCGACGTCGGTCTTCGTCACGCGCAGCGAAATAATCGTCGGATCGGCGTATCGGACGTTGCGACGCCCCAGCGCATGGCTCCGCGCGACGTCCTCGGACAGCGTGAACGCGCCGCCCGCCGCAATTTCCATGCCGTTCTGCCCTCGATAGGCGGTGAACTCGTCGGGAAGCGAATCATAGAAGGCGCGTTCCTGGCGCGCGAGAATGTCCGGCGTCCAATAGGGCTTATATCGCGAGAACAACCTCGCGCCGCGCATACGTTCGACCGAGTTGAAGTCCGCCCATCCCTTGGCGACGACATTCCAGAATTGCTCCCCGATCGTCGCCGTGCGCCGGCGCATGAAGAAATAGTCGAGCGCCACGCCGAGTCGTGGCGCGACGTCCAGGCAGGGAGGCGGCGGATTTAACGCATAGAGGTCAGGAGACAAAAAGGCGGCCAAAGGGATTCCTCGCGGGGTTCGAAGGTGAGCGGCGAGAATGCGGCGCCAAGGTTGCTCGGGGCTGGAAGGCAAGATCGGTCGGCGCGGGATCGGGACCGCGGCGGACGAGGGATCGAGACCGACGCGCGGGCGCCACACTTTGGCGCCGTTGCGGTGACTGTCGCGAGCGGATAGGGTTCCGCTGTTCTATTCGACTTAGAATGGTTAAAGGGGCTGTTTGGATCATCGGGTGGAAAGTTACGCGACCATGCCGGCAAAAACTGCAATCGGGGCTCCTTCGGACACGAGGCGCGTCCGCGACAAGCTCGTGGCCGCCGGCGTGCGCCCGACGCGCCAACGCCTAGAACTTGGTTGCCTGCTGCTCGAGTCCGGCGATCGACATTTCACCGCCGAGATGATTTACGATGAAGCGCGGGCGATGCGCTATCCGCCCTCGTTGGGGACGATCTACAATACGCTGAACGAGTTCGCGCGATGCGGATTGCTGCGGGAGATCGCCATTTACGACGCCAAACTTTGGTATGACACCAAGATAGGGCCGCACTTTCATTTCTACCGGGAAGATACCGAGGAACTGTCCGATATCCCGGAAGAGCTTTTGCCGCACCTTGACATTCCCGCGCCCGAGGGCACGCGCGTCGAGGCGATCGACATTATCGTCCGCCTGAAGTCCTGCTAGCGCGACGTCACGCGACGCGGCGGTCGCGGTCGAGCTACCCCCACAGCCCCGCGATCCCGGCGTAGACGCCGAAAACGACGGTCGCCAATATCACAGCGCCCGAAACGGCCGCGTAGCCGCCGCTGAGGCGGTAGGGGCCCGGCAGCCGACGCGCGAGCAGAAACAAGAACCCCAGCACGATCGGCAGCAACAGCGCGTTCATGACCTGGACGCCGACGCTCAAAGCCACGAGATTGACGTTCGAGGCGACGACGATCGCGCAGGCTATGAGCGCTGCGGCATAAAAGCCGTAGAACCAGGGCGCCTCGCGCGGCTCGTCCTCCAACTTGTGCTTGGCGCCGAGAACCTCCGCCAGCGTGCGCGCGGCTGTGAGCGTGACGACGATCGCAGCGACCAACGCGGCGCCGCTCATGCCGAGAGCAAACAGCAGCTTGCCGGCAAAGCCGCCGAGAAACGGCGTGATCGCGCCGACGATCTCCTCGACCGTGTCGAGGGCATGGTCGCCGCCCGCCCTGCCGAGCGTCGCCGCGACGGCAACGAGCACGGCGGCCATGATGAGCTGGGTCGCCACGGCGCCGACGGCGGTGTCGAGTCGAGCGGGGCGAATATCGTCGGCGGTCAGTCCTTTTTCCACCACGGAAGACTGCTGGAAGAACACCATCCACGGCATGATCACCGCGCCGATATTCGCCGAAGCGAGATAGAGATACTTGGGATCGGCGAGCGGGATCGACAGCGCGCCCGAGGCGATTTCGCCGGCCGCCGGATGCGCCATCCAAGCCACCAGCAGAAACACCAGCTCGAACCCGCCAACGACAATCGCGATGCGCTCGACCGTCATGTAGCTGTGGGTGAAGGCCATCGCCAGCAGCGCCGTCACCACCAGCGCCATCGTCGCCGGGATCGGAACGCCCATCAGGTTGCCGACGCCCGCCAATCCGGAGAGCTCGGTCAACAGGGCGCCGAGGCAGGTGACGACCAGCGTCGCCACCGAAACCCAGGCCCAAGCACGGCCGAAATGCTGCTTGATCAGCTGCGCATGCCCTTTGCCGGTCACCGCGCCGAGCCGCACCGTTAATTCCTGGACGATATAGAGGATCGGGATAAGGATGAATTGCAGCAGCAACAGGCTGTAACCCCATTGGGCGCCGCTCTGCGCCGCGGTGATGACGCTGCCCGCGTCGGTGTCGGCCAGCATGACCACGATGCCGGGCCCGGCGACGACGAGGAATCTTCGCCAGTTGAACGGAATGGGTGCGGCCGCGCTTAACGACATCAATTGATCCTTGGTCCGGATAATTTTACGGCTCGTTTGTTCATCACCGACCCGATTTCGGATTGCAAGACAGGTCGGCCAAAATAGGAAATATTTCAAATTCATCGCCCGCGACCAATTCCTTGCCGCCGCCGGGGCCGAACCCTTTCGCGCCAGGACGGGCGCTTCCTTGCGCACGAGCCGGATTCCGGTGCGTTGAGGCCGTCCCCACGTCAAACTTGGCGCTTTGCTCGGAAACAAATCAGCGCTAACATCGATCGCGTTGGCGGGCACTGTGGAGGCTCATCATGCGCTCGACGATTATCTCGCTCTTGTTTGGCTTCGGCCTTGCCGCCGCAACGGCGACTGCGGCGCCGGCATGCCAATATCACATGACTACAGCTTCGAACGACCAGGCGACGCAAACCGCCCAAGCGCAACAACCCGGGCAATACGACTCCTATTGAGACGTTGGATTGTCCCGACGCCTTGGGGCGTTGCGACTTGTCGCTTGGCTGACGCGGCTCGAGCCGCGAAGCGGAGGGTTGTGGGTCGAACCCGCGCCGACGCTCGGGGGCGTGATCGACGCGCCCTTCCGCGTGGGGGAGAGGCCTCGCGCCGCGGCGGCGAGCCTGCAGAGCCGGGCCGGCGAGACGCAGGATAGCGAAGAGCGCCTGGCTCGCTAACGGCGCGGGAGAATTCCAACGGCGTCGGCGGACCTCCGAGCGCCGACTTCGCTCGTCCCGGAGCAAGGCGGGTCGGGCGCCGCTTCGGCGGCGACGTGATCTTTCGCCCGCCGCTCATCCTTGCCGAGGCTGAGATCGCCGGGCTGATGAGCCGGAACAACCTTGCGCTCGACGATTGGCTCGTTTGGCCCGAAGATGGCGCGTTGTCACGCTGGGCGACCTCAGATTTCCGCCGGCGCGCGGCAGCCATAGAAGGGCTTGCGATGAAAATATGCGTGATCGGCGCGGGGTCGATCGGTGGTCTCCTCGCCGCCAGGCTGGCGCGCGCCGGCGAAGAGGTCTCGGTGATCGCGCGCGGCGCGCATCTCGAGGCGATCAAGAGGGACGGCCTTCGTCTCGTCGAAGCGGAGGGCGGCGAATTCGCCGCCAAGGTTGCGGCGACCGACAAGATCAGGGATCTCGGCGCTCAGGACTGCGTGATTCTGGGGATGAAGGCGCACCAGGTGGCGGCCGTCGCCGCCGAGGTTCCCGCCCTCCTCGATCGCGACGCCACCGTCCTCACCGCACAGAACGGCGTTCCCTGGTGGTATTTCTTCAAGCACGGGGGCGAGCATGAAGGTCGGCGGCTGGAGGCGGTCGATCCCGGCGGCGTCATCGCCGATCATCTGCCCATCGACCGCATCATCGGCAGCGTCGTTTACGCCGCCGCCGAGATCGTCGCGCCGGGCGTCGTCAACATGGGTTTCCCCAAGGGTATCTGCCAGTTTCACCTCCGCCGGCCTCGACCAGACGTATTGCTCTCGGATCGGGCCGCAAAGCCTTTCCATAATATGGCGGGCGAAAGAACAGCTTCGAGGGGGCGAAGCAGGCCGAACCGCCGATCAGGACGACCTCCGGATTTCGCCGCGAAGAGTACGCGCTGAGGTCCCGAGAGAGGCCGTGTGAAGACCGCCTGCCGATTTTGCGCTTAAGACCTGGCGTTCCCCGGTTCCTTTGCTATGATTCGCCTTTAAATCCCGCGTAAACTGTGCAATAATACGAGAGCAACCGTTGTCGGGGCCGGGCTCGCGCGCTCGACAATCTTCGGATGTCTTCATGAGGGAGAGATCGACGATGCGCCTCTTTTCGCATAACAACCCATCAAAATACGGACAGGAGTGAGCAGCCATGCCCGAAGCCGATGAATCTCAAAAGGAAAAGGAATTTTACGTCGATATTCCCGCAAAGTGCGAAGTTTTCTTCCTGGAGGGCTAGAACTCGGTCGACTGGGGAATGAAGAACCGGCTTTCGAGAATATTCGACCCTCGATCGGGCAAAACGGTCATGTTCGCCATCGACCACGGCTATTTTCAGGGGCCCACCACGGGCGTGGAGCGCGTGGACGTGACGATCCTCCCGCTTCTCCCTTACGCGATACACTGATGCTCACCCGCGGGATACTGCGCATGATCATGCCCCCACCTTCAGCAAAGCTATTGTCCTGAGGGCCAGCGGAGGTCCGAGCATCCTGAGCGACCTCTCAAACGAGCAGCTCGCCATAGACATCGACGAAGCCATCCGTTTGAACGCGGCGGCCATGGCCGTTCAGGTCTTCATCGGCGGGCAATGGGAAACGCAGTCAGTGAACAATATGACCCGTTTGGTGGATATGGGCAACCGCTACGGCATTCCTACCCTGGGGCCGCCGCCGTGGGCAAAGATATCGCC
>CAVWKL010000078.1:0-15178 GCA_963755075.1 uncultured Alphaproteobacteria bacterium | reverse complement strand
CCCCTACGACACGCCAATCCGCTCATGGATAATACGGACATAATAAACTTCTGACGTAAGGGTGTATCAAGGAAAGTCATTACCCGCAATAGTACGAAAGTAGGGGAGAATCGCGGGGTAGCGCCGACATCGTTTGCTTACAACTCACTATAAATTCACGGGTCGCGTATTCATTGTCGTGTATGTATGCGACCCGACCCGGGGCTGTTCAGCGCAGGCGTGGCATAGGCGCAGTTTACTGCAAGGAGGGAGTGTGGATTCGCGAGCCGGTTGAGCTACGGAAGAAAAAACAGCAGGAAAAATAACCGTGGGAAACGTCCCGTCCGCATGTCCCTGGGCTTCCCCAGGCTGTCCGCTTTGAGCCCCGAAGGGGCGACATAGACGAAGCCCCAGGCTGAAGGCCCATAAGCGCTAACTTAAGAAGCTGGGGGCCATTATGTGTATGGTCTTGGGCACCCCGTTGCCCGTCCAGAATTTAGGATTGACCCCGCGGACTCATCGGTAAACACTGGGGGAGTAGGCGAGATGTATTTCCTCGAACCGCGTATCTGGGGAGTTTGGATGATTGCTGGTGGGAAGGGCGTTTATCGGGCCTATTCCGGCTTAGGCGGTGGGTTGGGCTGTTCTCGCCAAGCTATCGAATTCCGCTGACTTTCCCTTTCTCGAATGCCAGCTTGGTAGTGACTCATTTTGAATTAAGGAGCGAAAAAGATGGCAACCGTCTTGCTTGAGAACCGAACGCATAGGCCTTATAATCCGCCTTCACAGAAAACTCCCCAAATAAAGCGGGCCATCTCTATGACTATCGGTATCGGGATAAAATGCACAGACGGAGTTGTTCTTTCTTCGGACACGCAGATTACCTTTCCCGGCTCCCACAAGTATTACGAGTCCAAAATCTTCACAGTGCACTATTCCCCTCCCCGTAAATACCTGTAATGATTTTCACTTAGCAAGACCAACTGAACGAAGAGCGGCAGGAAAAAAATGTATTGCTAGTCAGGGGCCTTCCCTCCGCCGGAGTTACCCGGCCTCGACGGTACTACGCCCCTGTCCGACTCCCGTCCGTTCCGCCGCCAATAGCGACGTTGAAGCCGCAACCTCCAAACGGACGGGCATCCCCCGATTACCCGCGTTACCCTCCCAGCGTGCCATGCCCAATACCCCGATGGATCGAATGGGCGCTCGCGTCGATTGCTTCCCCATTCGCGCGGCCTTCCCCGTTACTCAGGCGGGTCGGCATCCATACCTTCACTTTCGAGGCCTGCTCGGACTTCACACACGTTACGGCCCGCTGGATCGCTCAACCGCCCAAGGCGGCCTTTGTCACGAGGCTTCGGCCCAACCAGTCGCCCAGCCAAGCCGCTCGTCAGCTACCAGATCAATCGACAACTCTCTGGGTGGAATCTCCCTCCACTGGCAACGCGCGCCGTCGGGGCGCACTGAGAAATGCGGGTTAGGCGCGATCCCAGTGACGTTGAACTGATTGAGGATCACCACGATCATCGGCGCCAGCGCGATGATCGGCACGGTCTGCGAAGCGACGATCCACGGCATCATCGATCGTTCGAGGGGGGGCGCCGATATGACGACAACCGCCAGACCGATCCCCAACGAAACGCCAAAGAAGAAACCGATCAGCGTCTCCTGCAAGGTGATCCAGGCGTGATAGACGAGGCCGCGCTTCGAAGTCGGCGCGGTCTCGAATATGAGTCGGCCGAGTTCGGCGACGATCTGATGCGGCGCGGGGAGTTTCGGGCGCTCCATGGCGAGCGAGGCGTCGATAAGCTCGAGGGTCGAATAGTCGGCGCGGTCGGCGTTGGCGAAAGCGTCGCGCTGCAGCGGCGCGTTCATGAGCGCTGCGGCGACATACCAAGACGCGAAAATCGCGGCGAGGACAATCGTGACGGGCAGGGCCGATTTCATGGCTCGATCCTTGCCCGTGCGGCCGGCCGCGCCCCAAGGCGACGCTCACTCGTCATAGGAGTGGCCCTCGCGCAAGCCGTGACGCACACGATTGGCGACTTCGATGAATTCCGGGGTCTCGCGAATTTCGAGCTGGCGATCGCGTGGAAAATTGGTTTCAATGACGTCGTAGATGCGCCCCGGCCGCGGCGACATCACGACGATGCGCGTGGAGAGAAAGACCGCCTCGGGAATCGAGTGGGTGACGAACAGCACCGTCTTGCCGGTCTTTTCCCACAGGCCGAGCAACTGCTGGTTGAGCATATCGCGCACGATCTCATCGAGCGCGCCGAAAGGCTCGTCCATCAACAGAAGATCGGGATCGAAGGACAGCGCTCTGGCGATCGAGGCGCGCTGCTGCATGCCGCCCGACAATTGCCAGGGGAATTTGTTGCCGAAGCCGGTCAGGTTGACCAGTTCGAGGCCCTTGGCGACGCGCTCGTCGCATTCGGCCTTGGCGTAGCCCATGATCTCCAGCGGCAGCGCGATATTGCGCGCGACGCTGCGCCAGGGGTAGAGCGCCGGGGCTTGAAACACGTAGCCATAGGCGCGATTCACGCGCGCCTCGTGCGGGCTCATGCCGTTGACGCGAAGGACCCCGCTGGTCGGACTTTCCAGATCGGCGACCGCGCGCAGCAACGTCGTCTTGCCGCATCCCGACGGGCCGATGAAGGAGACGAATTCGCCGCGCGCAATCTTGAGATTGACGCCGCTGAGCGCCTGCACCGGCCCGTCGCGCGTCTCGAAGCGCAGCGACAGATCGGCGATGTCGATGACGCTGAATATTGTGGCGGCGGCGCTTGGCTTGGCGAGCGACTCCAACATTTCAGCGCGCCACCCCTTCCGCGGCGGTGTACTTCTTGTAGGCGGCGAGGGCGCGCGCGTCGGCGGCGAAGGGTTCGCGCCTGATGAAGCGGCCGCGCCCGAGTTCGGCCTGAACCTTGCCGTCGCGGAAGACGACTTCGCCGCGCGACAAGGTGAAGCGCGGCAGGCCTCTCACCTTGATTCCTTCGAAGACGTTGTAGTCGATCACCGAAGCCTGCGTCTTGGCGGAGATCGTCTTGTTGGCTTTGGGATCCCAAACGACGACGTCGGCCTCCGCGCCGGGGATGATCGCGCCCTTGCGCGGATAGAGATTGAGGATGCGCGCGATATTGGTGGAGGTCACCGCGACGAATTCGTTTGGCGTCAGGCGGCCGGTTTCGACGCCGTAGGTCCACAACACCGACATGCGGTCCTCGAGTCCGCCGGTGCCGTTGGGGATCTTGGTGAAATCGCCGCGGCCCATTTCCTTCTGCTTGGTGGTGAACGAGCAATGGTCGGTCGCCACGACTTGCAGCGAGCCGGCGCGCAGACCGTTCCACAGATCGTCCTGATTGATCTTGTCGCGGAACGGCGGCGACATGACGCGCCGCGCGGCGTGCCGCCAGTCCTTGTTGTAATATTCGCTCTCGTCGAGCACGAGATGCTGGATCAGCGGCTCGCCATAGACCCGCTTGCCCAGCGCGCGGGCTCGAGCGATCGCCTCATGCGCAGGAATGCAGGAGGTGTGCACGATATAGAGGGGCACCCCGGCCTGGTCGGCCAGCATGATGGCGCGATTGGCCGCCTCACCCTCGACTTCCGGCGGACGCGACAGCGCATGGCCTTCCGGCCCGGTGATGCCCTTGGCCAGATAGTGCTTTTGCAAGGCGAGAACGACGTCGCCGTTCTCGGCGTGGACGAGCGGCATCGCGCCAAGTTCGGCGCAGCGCACGAACGAGGCGAACATCTCCTCGTCGTTGACCATCAGCGAGCCCTTGTAGGCCATGAAATGCTTGAATGTGGTCACGCCGGCCTTGACGACCTTGGCCATGTCCTCGCGCACCTGGTCCGACCAATAGGTGACGCACATGTGATAGGAGTAGTCGGAGACCGCGTTCTTCGAACGCGCCTCCCAGTCGCGGAAGGCCTCCATCAACGGCTGCCCATGGCCGGGAATGCAGAAGTCGACGACCATCGTCGTGCCGCCCGACAGCGCCGCCGTCGTGCCGCTCTCGTAGTTGTCGGCCGAATGGGTGCCCATGAAGGGCATGTCGAGATGGGTATGCGGATCGATGCCGCCGGGCATGATGTAACAACCCGAGGCGTCGAGTTCGCTTTTGCCCTTCAGGCCCTCGCCGATGGCGGCGATGCTCTCGCCTTCGACAAGCACATCAGCTTGGTAGGTGCGATCCGCGGCGACGATCGTTCCGCCTTTGATGACGACCGACATATTTTCGTCTCCTCTTTTGACTGTTCCGTCCCTCGCCGACTCTCGAGCCTCGGCGGCCCATAACCTGATTGCGATCCTCGCCCGCCATCGTGCGAAGCAAAGCAACGACGCCGTCCGCCGGTTCGGCGTGCGCCGAGGGCCGGCTTGCTTCGCTCACGCTGCCCGATGGCTGGGGCCCACGCTGACGGCGCCAGCGTCCGCTCGCGCCGAGACCTACCCGATGATCTCCGCCTTCTCCAACACGGCGTGCATCAACACGTTGGCGCCCGCCGTCGACCACTCCTGCTTGATGTCCTCGCTCTCGTTGTGGCTGACGCCGTCGACACAAGGGGTGAAGACCATCGACGCTGGGGCGACGCGTGCGAGATAGCAAGCATCGTGCCCAGCGCCGGAGACGATGTCGCGATGCGAATAACCGAAGCGTTCGGCGGCGCGGCGCACCGCGGCGACGCATGCCTCGTCGAAGGCGACGGGGGCGTAATCGAAGACCTGTTTGATGTCGTACGTCAGGCCGATTTTGTCGGCGATCGCCTTGACGCCTTCGTGCAGCGCCGCATTCATTTCGCTCAAGGTCGAATCGACGGGATGGCGGAATTCGCACGTCATGAACACTTCGCCGGGAATGACGTTGCGCGAATTCGGGTAGGGATTGAGCATGCCGACGGTGGAAACGCCGAGCGGCGCCTTGGAAAGGCCGATCGCGTTGACGAGTTCGACGATGCGCGCCGCGCCGAGCAGCGCGTCCTTGCGGCGCGGCATCGGCGTCGAGCCGGCGTGGCTCTCGAAACCGGTGAGGCGGACTTCGTACCAGCGCTGGCCTTGGCCGTGGGTGACGACGCCGACATCGATCGATTCGTCCTCGAGGATCGGCCCCTGCTCGATATGCAATTCGAAATAGGCGTGGACCGGCCGCGCGCCGACGGGCTCGGGACCCTTGAACCCGATGCGTTCGAGCTCGTCGCCGAGCCTCTTGCCCTCGCCGTCGAGGCGCGAATAGGCGAATTCCTTGGTGAAGACGCCGGCGAACACGCCCGAGGACACCATCGCCGGCGCGAAGCGCGAACCTTCCTCGTTGGTCCAGTTGGCGACCTCGATGGGATGGCGGGTCTTGATCTTGAGGTCGTTGAGCGAGCGCACGACTTCAAGCGCACCGAGCACGCCGAGCACGCCGTCGAACTTGCCGCCGGTCGGCTGGGTGTCGAGGTGGCTGCCGACGATCACCGGCGCAAGGCTGTCGTCGACGCCCGCTCGGCGCGCGAACATGTTGCCCATTTCGTCGACCTTGACCGTGCAGCCTTCCTTTTCGCACCAAGCGCGGAACAGTTCGCGCCCTTGCTTGTCGAGATCGGTGAGGGTCAAGCGCTTGCAGCCGCCTTTCGGCGTCGCGCCGATCTTGGCCATTTCCATCAGCGCGTCCCACAGTCGCTGGCCATTGACGCGCACGTTCGACAGGTCGGACATCGCCCCGCTCCACAGTGGACCCTAGGCAACGCTATTATGAATTTGACCAAATGGTCAAATGCCGCAATTCTATGCGCTGCGCCTAACCTTGAGGCGCCCTCTGAGACGCCGATGAACACGCCGATCGCCCGGCCGAGCATACGTGAGGAGAACGAGCGAGCGATCCTCGCGGCGGCCGAGGCGGTGTTCGCCGAGCGAGGTTTCGGCGGCGCGACAATGGCCGAAATCGCGGCCCGCGCCGGCCTGCCCAAACCCAATGTCCACTACTACTTTCCCACCAAGGAGCGGCTCTATCGCGCCGTCACCGAGCGCGTGCTGAACGTCTGGTTGGAGGCCGCTTCGTCCTTCGACGCCAGCGACGATCCTGCCGAGGCGCTGGCCTCCTACATCGGCGCGAAAATGGACCTTGCGCGCGCCATGCCGCTCGGCACGCAGATCTGGACCAGCGAAATCATGCGCGGCGCGCCGGCGATCCAGGATTTTCTCGACACCAAGCTGACGCAATGGGTGCTCTCGCGCGAAGGCGTGGTGAGGAAATGGATCGCGGCAGGCAAGATCCGGCCGATCGAACCCCGCTTTCTTTTCTACATGATCTGGGCTGCGACCCAGCACTACGCCAACGCCGCGCACGAAATCGCGACGCTGGAAAAGGGCCCGCTCGGCGACGCGGCGTTCGAGCGGGCGAAACGGCAGCTCACGGAGACGATCCTGGGCGGGGTCGCGCGAGGTACGGCGCCGCCGGAATGGACCGTAAGTCCCCGTCGACGCCGCCAACAATGCCGGCGCGAGCATTGGGCGAGAAGGAACGACGCCGAATTCGTTCGGACGTCTCGGCGCCGAGCCGGCGCCATGGATCGGGCGCGATGGGGGAGCTCGCATGAAGATTCTGGTCGACGTCGACGAACTCGAGCGCGAGGGCGTCCTGACGCCCGAAGTCGCGGCCAAATTGCGCCAAACGGCGATAAGGGACACGGGGTCGACCGCAATCAACATCGTGCTCGCCTTCGGCGCCGATCGCGGTCGCCGCGGGCCTGCTCGCCCTGTTCCGATCCGAGCGGCTTGGCGCTCTCATCGGCCTCCTATTCGTGGTCGGCGGCTATCTCGTCGAGCGCGCGTTGAGCCAACAATGGGGCAAACTCGGCCGGATCTGGATGACCGTCGGCGCCCTGCTGCTCGCGGGCTCTTCGGGGCTTTGGATCGACCGGCCGATGATCGGCCCGCTCGTCGCCGCCGCGATCCTGTTTGCGGTCGCGATTCCGGCGCAGAGCCATCTCTTGATCGCACTGACGCCGTTCGCCCTCGCCGCCGCCATCGGCGGCAGCGCCGGCTATTGGGACGCCTGCTACGAGATTGCGATCCGCGAACCGACGGTGACGATCCTCCTGTTCGCCGCGTTGGGCGCGGGCGCGTGGCAGGTTGCGCGGAAGGGCCCGCCATTGCTCGCCGCCCTGAGCCTCACCTTCGCGCGCGTCTCAGTCGTGCTGGTCAATTTCGGCTTTCGGATCGGATCGCTGTGGGGCGACACGCCCGGCGATCTCTGGCGCAATTCCTCAGATCTTTCGAGCGGGACTCGGCAAATCCCCGCCCTCGCCTTCGTGATCGTCTGGGCGGCCGCGTTGGTCGTCGCGGGCGCATGGGGCGCGCGCAAGGGGCTCCGCTTCCTGGTCAATGCAGTCGCGACCTTCGGCGCCATCCATTTCTACACGCAGTGGTTCGAGCGGCTCGGCGCCGACCCCGTGTCCGTCATCGCCGCCGGAATTGTCGCGATCGCGATCGGCTTCACGATCTGGAAATGCAACGCGCGCCTACAGGCGTGACGCGCGTCAAGGCGAACGCGGCGCCTTCATAGGGCGCGGCTAACCGCCTGACCGACGGTCCGACTCAGGCTCAGCCTCCTCATCCCCTCGAGGCTCGCCTTGCGACAAGCCGGCGTAATGCATCTCGACCACGCGATAGCACTCGCACGCGCTCGCGCTCAAGCGCTCCAGATTGACGATTTTGATCGTACCCCTGTGGTACCGAATCATCTTGGCCTTTTGGAACGCATTAGCAATGATCGACACGCTATTGCGCTGCACGCCGAGCATCTCGGCGAGCAATTCTTGCGTCGCATACAGCGTGTCGTCGCCCGAAAGGTCTCGCATGCGCAGAAGGCACCGCGCCAACCGCGCTTCCAAGCCGTGCACGGCGTTGCAGGCCGCAGACTGCTGGACTTGGAAGAACAGCGCCTCTTCGTGATGCAAGATGGCGTCGCGCAACTGCGCGCTCTCATCGACCGCAAAGCGCAGGCGAGCGGCGTCGAGCACCGACGCGGTTCCCGGCAATCGGACGATCGCCTTGGTCCGCGAAATCCGGCCATCGAGGGCGGCTGTCGCCCCAAAGACGCTGTCGCGCCCGACCATGGCCACATCGACCGATTGTCCGGTTGAGAAATTAACGACCAGAGAAATGATCCCGGTGTGGGGAAAATACACGCGCTGGACCGGCTTGCCCACCTCGGTCAGAATTGCGCGATCGATTAATTCGACGACCCGAAGATGCGCCCGCAGCATTTCGGCGTCGTTCGGCGGCAGAGACGCCAGCAATTGGTTGCGCGGAGGCGAGGACATCGACTTAGCGTCCTCCTGCGGAGTGGCCAACGATACGGAATGCTTGCGCTCGCGGCCCCGGCCACCCCGCGAACTTCAAAACCGATTCCAAAACTCGGTAACCGTGGGTTTGTCACCCAGATTGCCGCAACGGCGTGACAATCCGTTCAGCCCGGTTTACTCTGCCCGTTACCGGGCAGACACCTAATATCGCATCAAGCAGCTTCGGGTCAAGCTGATTCGTTTGTTTGCGCCGAATAAGACTGAAACGCCGTCGACTTGTTCCGGGCGGAGACGGCGCAGGCCTTGGTTCTGTGTTTTGGAATTATCGCTTTTCTATAATGCTATTTTTCTGATATCGCTATTGTCGCTCGCCAACATTGTTGTTACGACGTTTTATCGCCTGACAATTTCAATATATAAAAATTGACTATAGTATAGCAACGATTCCTTATCTGTTTTCATTTGTCTTCGCAATGTCGGCGCCGAGCAGAAGGCGAATCGAATTTGGGCGGGAAAAGGATGCGTCCCGCGAGGGGTCGTACACAAGGCGGGAGGTCATGCTCAAGGGTAAATCTGTGACCGAAAAGTCGCGCGCGCGAAGGACGACCCCTTCGATGTTCAAGCCCGCTTTGGCGCAGAGCGACATCGCGTCGCGCCAATTCAAGTATAAGAGACTTTTGAAACAGCATTCAGACCCCCATTTCGGCGGGGCCGGCGCTGAATGCGAAGCCATCATTGTCATCGACCAGCTCGACCTGATCCAGTCGTTCAACCCCGCCGCGGAAAGAATATTCGGGTTCTCGGCGGCCGAGGTCATCGGCAGGGATGTCAAGCATCTCTTGCTCGCGCCCTCCCAAGCCGACCATGCCGACGAATTCGCCGCTCGTCGCGACACGGGCCTGCGCAAGCTCGTCGGCGACGGTCGCGAGATTGCCGGCAAGCACGAGAACGGCTCGACGATGCGGTTGGAAATGTCGATCGCCGAATGGCGCGATATCGACGGGCGCTCGCGCGCCACCTGCTTCGTCCATGACGTCAGGTCGCGCAAGTCGCCGGCGCCCAAATTACAATTTGCGGGCGAGGCGGCTGAGCCGGCGCGCCTCGATGCCGAGGGCGCGAACGGCGCTTTCGACCGCAAGGGGGTTCTAAAGGAGTATTCGGATCGCTATTTCGCCGTCGTTGACACCGCGGTCGACGCCATCATTGTCGCCGACCGCTTCGGCGTTGTGGAGTCCTTCAACCGCGCCGCCGAGGAAATCTTCGGCTATTCGGCGACTGAGGTCATCGGGAAGAATGTCAAGCTTCTCGTGCCGGAGTTCGACCAAGCCGGCCATGACGGCTGCCTCGCCGCCACTCGAGAAACCGGCGAGCGCAAGATCATCGGCATTGGCCGCGAAGTGTTGGGCAAGCGCAAGGACGGCTCTACGGCGCCGCTGGAACTTTCGGTCGCGGAGTGGCGCGATAGCGACGGGCGCCAGTGTTTCACCGGCATCATGCGCGACGTCACCCTCCGCCAACAGAAGGCGCGCGAATTGCAAGTCGCCATCGAGGCGGCCCACCAGACACGCATCGAAGCGGAACGCGCCAACGCGGCGAAGACGGAATTCCTCGCGGTCATGAGTCACGAAATCCGCACGCCCTTGACCAGCATCAGCGGCTTCGTCGATCTCTTGACGCGCACGGGAACGCTGACGCGCCAACAGCGCCGCTACGTCGAACTGATCAAGACGGCGAACGCCGCGCTGCTGACGATCGTCAACGACATCCTCGACTTTTCGAAGGTCGAGGCCGGTCAACTGGAGTTCGAGCGCCAAGCCTTTTCGCCGACGGCCCTGGTTCACAATACGCTGGCGATCGCGCACGTGGTGGCGAGCAAAAAGAACCTGCTTTTGGAGCACAGAATCGATCGCGACATACCGGAATGGCTCATCGGCGACCAGGCGCGGCTGCGCCAGGTGTTGCTCAACCTGCTCAACAACGCGATCAAGTTCACCGATGCCGGTTCGATTTCGGTGCGGGTGCGCAAGGAGCCGGCGCGCGACGGTCGCGAAATGATTCGTTTCTCCGTCGCCGACACCGGCATCGGCATACCCGCCGAGCAGCAGCATCGCCTGTTCAAGAAGTTTTCGCAGGCCGACAGCTCCATCAACCGGCGGCATGGCGGAACGGGCCTGGGGCTGGCGATTTGCAAGCGGCTGGTCGAAAAGATGGACGGCGAAATTGGCGTCGTCAGCGAAGTCGACAAGGGAACGACGGTGTGGTTCACCGCATGTTTGCCCCGCGCCGGCAAGCCGGCGCCCGAACCGGAACGCGAACCCGCGCGGGACGAACGCAGCCCGGAGAATGCGCGCATCCTGGTGGTCGACGATATCGACACCAACCGGGAAATTATCGAGGCCTATCTTCAGGATAGCGGCTATCGCGTCGATACCGCCAGCAGCGGCGTCGAAGCGATTCAGATGCTGAGCGCCGAGCGCTACGATCTCATCCTGATGGATGTCCAGATGCCGATCATGGACGGCGCCGCCGCGACCAAGCGCATTCGCGCCATGCCGGATCCGATCAAACACATCCCGATCATCGCGATGACCGGCAACGTATTGCCGCAACAAGTAAAGTCGTTTCTCGATGCGGGCATGAACGATCATGTCGGCAAACCGATCGAGCGCGCCAAGCTATGCAACAACGTTCGGCGCTGGTTGCCGAAATCAAAAGTCATTGCGGTGCGCGCCGGGCCGACCTCGCCCAATCTCGACAGGACGAAATTTGACGAATTCGTCGATCTCCTCGGCGCCGCGAAGGCGGAGCGCATCGTCGAGAAGTTCCTCGACGACCTGACGGAAGCCTTCAAGTTCGACTGCGCTTTCGCCGAAGCGCAGAAGGCGGCCCACGCCCTCGTCAACTGCGCCGGCGTGCTTGGTTTGGAGAACCTCGTCGTCGCCTGCCGCGCCGTGGCGTCCGTCTCGCCCGACCACGCCGACGGTCAACGCGCGGCGATGGAGGATATCCGCGGGGAACAAGCGGCGGCGCGACGGACGCTTCTTGACCATTTGCTGCCGAACCTGCGCGAAATGGCCCTCCGGCGGACGGGATGAGGCGGATCCCACGCTCCGTCTCAATTTCGCTTAATCCGAATTCGGAGGAGCGGAGACGCGCGCGCTCGCAAAGCGTCCAATGGCAATCAATGGGAACCTCTGACAAGGAGTGGAAGATGATCAAAGATAAGTCGATGATCGCCAGGCCGCTTCGTCGAGCGAAGACTTCCCCGGCTCCCCGTCCCCCGCCAGGTCCGAGCGACAATCGCGGCGGCGAAATCGAACATGAGAAAATTCTGAAAGCGAATTCGGAGCGCTATCGCGCGATCATCGACACCGCGGTCGACGCCATCATTGTCATCAACCGCTTCGGTCAGATCGAATCCTTCAATCGCGCCGCGGAAGAAATATTCGGCTACCCGGCGGCGGAGGTCATCGGAGAAAACGTCAAGCTTCTCATGCCCGAGCCCGACCAGACTCGCCACGACGGCTACCTCGCCGCCTATCGCGCCACGGGCGAACGCAAGATCATCGGCATAGGACGCGAGGTCGCAGGCAGGCGCAAGGACGGCTCCGCGGTGCCGCTGGAATTGTCGATCGCCGAATGGCGCGACATTGACGGTCAGAAGTGTTTCACCGGCGTCATGCGCGACGTCACATTCCGCAACGCGCAAGCGCGCGCGTTGAAGGAGGCGATTGCGGCGGCCGAGAAGGCCCGCATCGAAGCCGAAAGCGCCAACCACGCGAAAACCGATTTCCTCGCGGTCATGAGTCACGAACTCCGCACGCCCTTGACCAGCATCAGCGGCTTCACCGATCTTCTGACGCGCACGGGAAAGCTGACGCGCCAGCAGCGCCGCTATGTCGAGCTGGTGAGGACGGCGAACGCCGCGCTGATCACCATCGTCAACGACATTCTCGATTTTTCCAAAGTCGAGGCCGGTCAAATGGAGCTCGAGCGCCGAGCCTTTTCTTCGACCGCCTTGATCCGCAATAGCCTGGCGATCGTGCGCGTGACCGCAAACGCGAAGCGCCTCGTCCTCGACCACGCCGTCGATCGCGGCGTGCCCGAGTGGCTGATCGGCGATCACGGGCGCGTGCGCCAGGTGCTGCTCAATTTGCTCGACAACGCGGTCAAATTCACCGACGCCGGTTCGATCTTCGTTCACGTCGCGCGGGAGCCGGCGATCGACGGCCGCGAGCGGATTCGCATCTCCGTCGCCGACACCGGCATTGGCATACCCGCCGAGCGGCGACATCGCCTGTTCAAAACGTTTTCGCAGGCCGACAGCTCCGTCAGTCGGCGGTACGGCGGAACCGGCCTTGGACTGGCGATTTGCAAACGGCTGGTCGAGTTGATGGACGGCGAGATCGGCGTCATCAGCGAAGTCGGCAAGGGCTCCACCGTGTGGTTCACCGCCTATCTGCCTCACGGGTCCAGGCCCGCCAAGGAGACGGACCTCGAAGTCAGGCCAGAGCGCGCCAAACTCGGCGCGGCGCGCATCCTCGTGGTCGACGACCTCGACACCAATCGCGAAATTGTCGAGGCCTATCTCGAGGATACCGGGTATCATGTCGACACGGTCGACAGCGGAATCGAAGCGATCCAAATGCTGGGGAGCCAGCATTACGATCTCATCCTTATGGATATCCAGATGCCGATCATGGACGGCGCCGCCGCGACCCGGCGCATCCGGGCGATGCCGCCGCCGATCGGCGACATCCCGATCATCGCGATGACTGGCAACGTGTTGCCGCAGCAAGTGAAAGCCTTTCTCGAGGCGGGCATGAACGATCATGTGGGAAAACCGATCGAGCGCGCAAAGCTCCACAACAACGTTCGACGTTGGCTGCCCAAGGAGCAAGGCTTGAGGATGCGAGTCGTGTCCGGCTCGCCGAATTTCGACCAGCCGAGGGTCGAGGAATTCATCGGCGCGGTCGGCGCGGAGCGCGCCGAGCGCATCGCCGCAAAATTCCTTGAAGACCTGACGAAAGCCTTCCCACCCGAGTGCGGGTTGGCCGAAGCCCAGCGTGCCGCCCACGCCCTCATCAACAGCGCCGGCCAGCTCGGCCTGGAAAAGCTCGTGGCGGCCTGCCGCGCCGTCGAATTCGTGTCGCCGGAAGACGAAGATCACCGGATCGCGGCGATGGAGGACGTTCGAAAGGAGCAGTCGACGGGGCGCCAGACGCTCATGGGCGCCCTGCTGCCGAAATTGCGCGAAATGGTCCCCAGGCCGACGGGATGAGGCGGGCGCCATGACCGGCGTCCCATTCTGGCTCGGGCCGAATTCGGCCGGGGCGAGAGCGCGCAAATCCGCATGGCGCTCTCGCGCCAGGCGGCCGACGAACCGGCGCCCCGTCGCTCTTGGCGTCTCCCGATCGACAGGCTCGAACGCCTGTGCCGGATTTGCGGCGCGGCGGGCTCGCGATCTCGATGACCGTAGCAACGCGCGATGAGGCTTTTCCCGTTACCGGGCAGACAGGCAATATTTCATCGAGCAGTTTTGGTAAAACTGATTCGTTTTTTCCGGCGAATATATCGATCTGCGGCCGGTTTGTTACAGGCGGCGATTGAGGGGCTAGGGATAACACGGCGCTTGTGTATGTTACATCGATCGTCTTGCTGAGAATTGTTATTGTATAATTATCGATCTTCGTGTTTGAAATCGACAGAAAACCGAAGCGCAACCAATTTGTCTTAGGCGTGTCAACAAGCGCACAACGACGAACAAGCGCAATCATGAGTCAACTTCGTATATTCTAACGCTCATCTAGATAAAATTGCGACGCCGATTCCAAGTCGAAGTGCGTGACGCGAATGCGGGCCGGGCCCAGCGGGAGCAAAGCCGCCATTCGCCAGGACATGCACGAGGAGGGGAGCCATGCGCAAGGTTAAGTCGACCGCAGCCAAGTCGCGCCTGCAAGCGATCGCCCCTTCGGCGTCGGCGCCCAGGCCGCCGCCCGGGCCTAGCGCAACCCGCCAATTCAACCGCAAAGAGGTTCTGAAAGAATTTTCGGATCGCTATTTCGCCATGGTCAATCCCGATCTCGACGCCGTCATCGTCGTCGACCGCCTCGACCAGATTCAATCCTTCAACCCCGCCGCCGAAAAAATGTTCGGCTTTTCGGCGGCGGAGGTCATCGGCAATCCTGTGACGTTTCTCTTGCTCGATCCCTTGCAAGCCGGCCATGACGACGGGTCGGGCGTGCGCAGGCCCATCGGCAAAGGGCGCCAGGTCGTGGGCAAGCACAAGGACGGCTCGACGGCGCCGTTGGAAATGTCGGTCGCCGAATGGCGCGATGTCGACGGGCGCCGGCGCTCCACCAGCATTATGCATGACATTACGCTGCGCGAGGTGCGCGCGCGCGAACTGCCAGACCCGACCGAGGCGGTTGAGCGGGCGCGCGTCGAGGCCGAGAGCGCCAACCGCGAATTCGACCAGATGAAGCTTCTGAAAGAGTATTCGGATCGCTATTTCGCGATCGTCGACAACGAAGTCGACGCCATCATCGTCGTCGACCGCTTCGACGAGATCCAATCGTTCAATTTCGCGGCCGAGAAAATATTCGGCTTTTCGGCGTCGGAGGCGATCGGCAAGAATCTCAAGCTTCTCTTGCTCGAGCCCTCACGAGCCCAGCACGGCGACGAATGCGCCGCCACTCGCGACACGGGCGCGCGCAAGCTC
The DNA here is from genome assembly GCA_963755075.1 of uncultured Alphaproteobacteria bacterium. Classification (GTDB taxonomy): domain Bacteria; phylum Pseudomonadota; class Alphaproteobacteria; order Rhizobiales; family Beijerinckiaceae; genus Roseiarcus. The sequence continues at coordinate 186 of CAVWKL010000078.1, read as the reverse complement.
ATCGGCAAAGCGCGCGAGGTTGCGGGAAAGCACAAGGACGGCTCGATAGTGCCGTTGGAACTGTCGGTCGCCGAATGGCGCGATGTCAACGGGCACCGGTGCTCGACCTGCATCATGCATGACATCACGTTGCGCAAGTTGCGAGCCGGCGAATTGCAAGACGCGACCGAGGCAGCGGAATGCATA
>CAVWKL010000077.1:0-44989 GCA_963755075.1 uncultured Alphaproteobacteria bacterium | reverse complement strand
CGACGAACGACGGGCCGCGCGCCACGCACTCCAGGCCCCCGACGTCGGGCGCATTGCCGACGAGCGCATTGGCCGCTCTCAAAGCTATCGGATCAAGCGCGCCGCAGATCGGAATGCCGTAGCGCTGATGCCCGGACCGTCCGAGATCCTGAACGGTCGTCAAAGGACCGGGCGTCAGAATTGCGAGAGCGGCGCTCATGCGGCGTCGCTCGCGGCGGCATCGTCGGACCAAGCCTCGAGGTCGCCCCGCGCGGCCTCATCCGCCAATCGATGAAAGACGTCGAGCGAAATTGGGCGAAAGACGACCTTCTCTCCAGGGCCCAGCAGGGCGCCGTTCGGGCGCGAAGGGCTCCACAGCGGGATCGGCGTGCGGCCGATGACGCGCAGTCCGCAAGGGGTCGCCTTAGGGAAAACGCAGGTCATGCGCGTTGCGATTCCCACCGACCCGGCTTCGACCCGCGCCCGCGGCGATTCCAGACGCGGCAGCGCCAGATCGTCGGGCAGGTCGCCCAAATAGGGCTGGCCGGGCAAAAAGCCGAGCATATAGACGTGGTGAACGATTGAGGCGTGCCGCGCCGCCAGAGCCTCAACGGAGAGGCCCGCGCGCGCCGCCACGTCGGCCAGATCCGGGGCCAGCGAACCGTCGTAACAAACTGGCAGCGTCCAAGTGCGGGTCTTGTGCGCGACGGGGCGGCCGGTTCGCACGAGGCCGGCGACCGTCTTGGCGAGCGCCTCGAAGGCGACCCGAGCCGGATCGAACACGACCAAGAGCGAGCGAAACGTCGGAACCGTCTCGACGACGCCGGCGAGGTCGGTTTCGTCGATTCGATCGGCGAGGGCCAACACCCGCTCGCTGAAGGCGCGATCGATCGAATCGCCGAATTCAACCACAAACGCCGCGTCGCCGGCGGCGAGGATGCGAAAGTCGTCGAGGCGCGGCGTCGCCGCGTCCTTCCCGGGCAGCGGCTCGGAGGCGCCAAAGAAGTCGATGGGTTGGCGAGAATTCAACGCTCTGGCCTTCGTCGATGGCCGTGTTTGGGTCCGGCGCGTGGCGCGCGTCGCTGACGGCTCGGCCCCCGCGCGTCGCAAAAGGGCGACGACTTCACATGTTCGCCGTCACGCATCGGCGACTGCGCCCTCGCCGCGCGCCTCCGCCGTCCGCGCCGGCATGAACCACGGTTTGACGCCGACGCCGCGCCGCAACGAGTACATGAAAAAGACAGGCATGTTCTGGGGAAAAATCGGGCGAAACTTGCCGCCGTTGAAGGTGATGAAGATCGCTTTCGGGAAGGCGATTTCGACCGCCTGCTTCTCGACGAGGTTGGCGCGGAAATAGCGCGCCGCCCCGTCTTCCGCGCTGCCCTCGCCGCCGTACCACTTGGCCGCCGCGGCCTGCAGGGCGCTCAACGTCGCCGGACAGAGGGGCGTGTCAGAGGAGGAGACGTCGGCGAGCCGGTCCGTGGCGCCGCGGACCAATTCGCTCAGGAGGCACGAACCGAAACGGCGCGCGCGCGCCTCGTCGTCGACCTCGGCGAAATACCGCAGCGTAGAAGTCGAGTCGTAACCGTTTATCTCGGCGTGGGTATCGGTGAATATAAGTCTTATATCCGCCCCCAAGGGATAAACGGTCTCGATCCGTCGCACGAAGGTGGCGAGAAACTCCAGGCATTCGCGCTCGGGATCGGCGAAAAAGGCGCGCGGGCCGCGACCCCAGTAGAGAACGAAAGGCAACGGCGCATGCCGATCGACGGCGTCGGCGACCGCGCGGCCGAGCATTTCCGGCGTGTCCGGCTGCTCGCGCTTGAATGACCACGAATTGAAGGCTTTAAGCACGGCGACGGGATCGTGGCGCGCGATGGGCTGAACGCCGCCTGGGCGTCTGTGGGCCGGGGGGGGCGAGGCGAACTGGCGAACCGCGCGCGCGATCGTCGCCGTCGCTCCGCCCCCCGGCTCGCCCCCGGCGGTAGACGGGTCACTCCACTGCGCGGAAACAATTGTATGCATCTGAACCGCCTCTCAATTCGCCGTTAATGAATTGTAAACGGGATCCCTGGTTAATCAATAGTTATTGGCGCGCCTCTATGCTCGCGCAGTTATTAAGGTTAATATGAATTAACCATCAGTCGCTGCCCCCCCCCCGCGCCTGCCCATGCAGACGACCTTTTTGCGACTTCCGCCGCCGACTCTGACGACCGAGCGCCCGCCGCGTCGAAGCGGAACCTGTCAAGCGGCGTCGAACTCGGTTAATGTCTTCCTATGGTTAATGTCTTCTTATGAAGCTGACATGTCGGCCGTGACATTTCGGCGTTCGATTCCGTGGCGGCCGTGACGGCTCGCTGCGGGCCGGTCGCCGCGCTGGCGCGAGCGCGACAAGGGTTCGGTCGCTTGCGCCCGCTAAGTCGCATAATCGGCGCGGCGCATGCGGCGCGCGCGACGATCGACGATCGGGCGCCCGGCCGCCAGCGAGAGGACGCGGACGTCGTCGCGCCGAACGCGGGACGATCCGCCGACCGAGAGGCGCGCCTTGGAGGCCTGCCCTTCGGTTGGCGTCGCGCAAGCACGGCGCTTCCCTCAGTTCCCGCGAGATAGACGTTTCTTTTCAAGCCGTTTGATCGTATCGCCCGGCCAAAAGACGGCGTGGGTCGGGACGTCGGCGCGGTCTCGGCGCGTCGTGCGATCCCGTCGTCGCCGTGTCTCGTCGCCGCGCCGACGCCGGTGGGAAAACCAATCGATACATATTGACAGGAATTAATACATGTGTTCAGTTATTGGCACAAAAAATCAAGCGGGTGGCGGAGCCCGCGGGGTGGCGTGCAGCCTAAGGCGCGCGCGAGGCCGGGGAGGCAGAAATGCCCTTGTGGCAAATAGGGCTGATCCTTCTGGTGGCGGCTTGGGCCGTCCAGTCGGCCGGCGTGTGGCTGCAGATGCGGCATTATCAGAAGAAATTTGGGGAATTGCGGACCCGATGGACTGACGGCGCGATGGGGGCGGGCGCCGCTCCGGGCCGGTTCGGCAAGGGCGTGATTGCGTTGGTCGTGACGGCCCCGGACGGGACCATCCGAAAAGTCTGCGTGATGCAAGGGCGAAGCGTATTCGCCAAGCTTAAAGACCGCGTCGACTTCGAGGGACTATCCTCAGCTGAATTGAAGCGGCGCGCCGCCTCAGGAAACCTTGGCGCCGGGGTCGGGGTGGCGATCGCCAAGGCTCTCGAACAGATTGAAACCGTCGGCAAGGCCGCCGGCGAGTTCGAAACCCAACTTCGCGACCGCGTGAGCAGAACGGGGACGCGCGTGAAGGAAAGGTGTCTTTGGACTAGGTGGAGGGAGGTAGGGAAATGTCGGTTACACCATTAATGCTGCACGGTGTCGATCTCGCCGTGCAATATATGAGGGTAATATCGCCGCATCTCGATCCGGCGACGTTTACTGGCCAGATCGGTCATTTGACCGGGGGAGCTGGCCATAACATGGTGATTCTGGCTCAGGCGCCTGCGGATTACGCGGAGGCGGTGAAAAAAGTCCAGGCGGAAGAACAACTGGGCTGGCTCACCACGCTGGGCACGCACTTTATCGGTCTCTTCCAGCAAGGCGGCGCCGTGTTCGTCGGCTTCGTCACCGGCATCATTCCCACTCTTGTCGTGCTGATGACCGCCTTCTACGCGCTCATCGGTCTCGTCGGCGAAGAACGCGTGCATGGCGCGGCCCGGGCGGCGGGCCAATGGGAGATCACGCGTTACACCGTCATGCCGATCCTGGCGGTGTTCTTCCTGACCAATCCGATGGCGTATACCTTCGGCACGTTCCTCGACGAGAAGTACAAGCCCGCGTTCTACGACTCTGCGGTTTCATTCGTTCACCCGCCCCTCGGGCTGTTCCCCCACGTCAATCCCGGCGAGTATTTCGTCTGGGGCGGCATGCTCGTCGCGCTCTTGGACCTCGAAAAGGCGGGCAAGGTGCCGCCCAACTATCACGTGACGGTCGCCATCGCCTACTTAATCGTCGGCGTCATCGTGATTCTGCTCAAGGGCATGGTCACCCAGCGCATCACCGCGTTCCTGGCCAAGCGCCAGGGCATCGAACTCTGATTGATGGGGGGATCCAATGTCTGACGTTCAATACAAGGCGGTCAAGGTTTCGCGCGGGCCAAACGGCTTTGGCGGACCGCTCGTGATCCTGCCGACGGACTCACGCAACAAGATCGTCTCGGTGACCGGCGGCTCGATTTCGCCCGTCGCCAAGCGCATCGCCGAACTGACGGGCGGGATTGCGGTCGAAGGTTTCCGCACGCCGCCCGCCGAAAGCGAAATGGCCTGCGTCGTCATCGATTGCGGCGGCACCGCGCGCTGCGGCGTCTATCCGCGCAAGCGAATCCCGACGATCAACACGACGCCGGCCGGGGCGAGCGGGCCACTCGCGCAGTTCATCACCGAAGACATCTATGTCTCCGGCGTCACCGCCGACCAGGTCGCTATGGCCGACGGTTCGGCGGCCGCAACGGCGGTCGGAGGAGCGGCGAGCGTAGCGCCGGCGCAGCGGGCTGCTGCGAGCGCGCCGGCCAGCGAAGGCGGCGGCTTCATCGACTTCATCAGCAAGTTCGGACGCGGAATGGGCTGGGTGGTCGGCGTCTTCTTCGAGGCCGGCCGCAAGACGATCGACCAAATCGTGCGCAACGTGCTGCCGTTCATGGCCTTCGTGACCATGCTGATCGGCATCATTCTGTACACCGGCATCGGCCAGATCCTCGCTTCGCCGATGGGTCCGCTCGCCAACAACGTCATCGGCCTCCTGGTCATCTCGGCGATCTGCGGCTTGCCGTTCCTGTCTCCGATCTTGGGGCCGGGCGCGGTCATCGCGCAGGTCATCGGCGTGGCGATCATCGGTCCGCAGATCGCCAACGGCACGATCGCGCCGTGGATGGCGCTGCCCGCGCTCTTCGCCTACAACACGCAGGTCGGGTGCGACTTCGTGCCGGTGGGTCTGGCGCTTGGGGAGGCGAAGCCGATCACCATCGAGATCGGCGTGCCGGCCGTGCTCTTCAGCCGTCAAATCATGGGGCCCATCTCCGTCTTGATCGCTTGGGGCGCGAGCTTCCTTATCCATTGAGGGGACGACAATGACCGAACACTTTCGCACCGTCGTGACGCACGTCAGCAAGGAAGCGCTCGAGCTCGTCGAAGGCGGGATCTTGATCCTCTTCGCCGACGGCGCGCCGCCCGAACTTGCGGAAGTGTCGGTCCTGCATCGCGTTATCGCAAAACCGACGGCGGAAGCGCCCGCCGTCGGCGCGGAACTGAGAATTGGCGGCATCTCGACCGAGGTCACCGCCGTCGGCGAGATCGCCTGGCAGAAGATCGACGACATGGGGCACGTGGTCATCAATTTCGACGGCGCGACGGTCGCTCCCCGTCCGGGAGAGATCTCTGTCGCGCCGGTGGACTTGGCCGCGCTCGCGGCGGCCCTGACGCCCGGAGCCGAGATGTCCCTGCAATCGTAGCTCGACTGCGGCTTGTCTTTGACATTGCGATGGTGAGGCCGGCGCGAGTTTCGTGCGTGGGGGGCCGCGTGGGCTCGTATCTCGGGTCGGGCAAGAGGAGAAGGTTGGGTGATCGAGCGGAAAATCGTGGTGCGGGTCGCGGACGGTTTGCACGCCCGTCCCGCTACAGAATTCGTCAAGCTCGCACGCAGTTTCGCCGCCGATATCGAGATCGTTCGCGGCGGCAAAACCGCAAACGCGAAGAGCCCGGTGAAGTTGATGCTGCTCGGCATCAAGGAGGACGATGAAATCGTCCTGCGGGCCAACGGCGCCGACGAAGCCGAGGCCTTGGAAGCGCTCTGCGCTTATGTTTCGACGCACGAGAGCGGCACGCAGGCGCCCAAGCTGGAGGCAAAAGGCGATTCCGCGCCGGCCGCAGCGCGAGGCGAGGCGGGGGAGCGCGAAGGCGCGACCCTTCACGGCCTCGCGGCAAGCGAGGGCGCGGCGATCGGCCCGTCGTTTTTCTTCGCCCTGGAGCCTATTCAAGCCGCCCGCCGCGAGATCGGACAGCATGAGTTCGAGGCGGAAATCGCCAAATTGCGGTCGGCGGTCGATGCGGTCAACGCCGACTTGGCGGAGCGCGGCCGCAGGGCCGCGGCCGGCTCCGACGAGGCCCAGATCATCGAGGCCTTGCGTGAAATCTCGTCCGACGTCGAATTTCGCCAGCGGGTCGAGGCGCGGATTCGCGCCGCTCAAGACGCGGTCTCCGCGACAAGGGAAGCGGGAGAAGACTTCGCCGCCGAGTTCGAGGGGTTGGAGGATCCCTACCAGCGCGCGCGCGGCGAGGATGTTCGCGCGGTGGCCCGAAACGTCGCGCTGACGATGCAAGGAAAGGCGGACGCCACGCTCGCCGACGCGCCGCCGGGATCGATCATCCTCGCACGCGAAATCAGCGCCTTCGATCTCGCCGGGGCTTCGCTCGAGCGCTTTGGCGGACTCGTCTGCACAACCGGAGGGCCGACTTCGCACGTCGCCATCATCGCCCGGTCGTACGGCGTGCCGGCGGTGCTCGGCCTTGACGTCGACGTGGAGCGGCTGCGCCGCGCCCGCGTGGCGGCGCTCGACGGCGGGACCGGCGAGGTGGCGCTCGATCCCGACTCCGCCACCGAGCGGCGATTCCGCGAGCAAATCGCGCGCGACGCCGCACGGAAGGCGGATCTGCAGGCCTATGTCGCCGTCGAGCCGCGCACGCGCGACGGCCGGCGCATCGAAATCGCCGCCAATCTCGGCACGTTGAAGGAGATCGACGCCGCGCTCGCCGTCGGCGCGATGGGGGTGGGCCTATTCAGGACCGAATTGTTGTTCATGGAGCGCAAGCGCCCGCCGACGGAGGACGAACAAGCCCGGGTCTACGCGCGTCTCGCTGAGGCCTTCGCGCCGGCGGCGGTCATCGTCCGCACGCTCGACATCGGCGGCGACAAACCGGCCCCCGGGCTGGACTTCCCTCACGAGGACAATCCGTTCCTCGGCTGGCGCGGCATTCGCATGTGCCTCGATCGACCCGAGGTTTTCAAACCGCAATTGCGCGCGCTGCTGCGCGCGGCCGTGCACGGCAACGTCAAAGTCATGTTGCCGATGATCGCCGACGTCGAAGAGATCCGCAAGACGAAGCGGTTGATCGCGGCGTGCCGCGCCGAGCTCGAGGCGGAGAGGATCCCGATGCGGCGCGTTCGAGCTCGGCGTGATGGCGGAGACCCCGGCCGCGGCCTTGATCGCCGACGACCTCGCGCGGGAGGTGGCGTTTTTTTCCATCGGCACCAACGACCTCACGCAATATGTGATGGCCGCGGACCGCCAAAATCCGAAAGTGGCGAATCTCAATCGCGCCGATCATCCCGCCGTCCTGCGAGCCGTCGATTTGATTTGCCAAGCCGCCCGCAAGGCTGGCATTTGGGTTGGCGTTTGCGGGGAGGCCGCCGCGCGGCCGGAACTGATTCCGCAATTCGTGAACTTGGGCGTGACCGAGCTCAGCATGGCCGCGGCGTCGATTCTCCGAGCCAAGAAATGCGTGACCGAGTTGTAGCGCGCCGCCAAGGCGCGGCCCTCGAATGCCATTGACGAGCGGACGGCGCCATGACGGCTAGCGGGGGCGAGCGCGAACTCGTCATTTTCGATTGCGACGGCGTTCTGGTCGACAGCGAACTGCTCTTCGCGCGCGCCTACGCCGAACTGCTCGCCGACCTCGGCGTGTCCGTGTCTCAAGGCGTCATGCACGGCTGTTTCGGACTGAAAGAGGCCGATATCTTCGCGCACATCGAAGCCGCGACCGGGCGGACCTTCGCGGCGGAGGATCGGGCGCTGCTGTGGCCTCGCACGCGCGCCCTTTTCGCGGCCGAGTTGACGCCGACGCCAGGCTTGCTTCCGTTTCTGGAGCGGCTACGGCTCGCCCGCTGCGTCGCTTCGTCGTCGTTCGAGGAGCGCGTTCGCTTCAGTCTCGAAGCGACGGGGCTTAGCGCCTATTTCGGCGACGCAATCTTCAGCACCTCCTCGGTCGCGCGCGGGAAGCCGGCGCCGGACATTTTCTTGCACGCGGCGAAAGCGATGGGCGCGAATCCCGAGCGATGCGTCGTCATCGAAGATTCGGTCCCCGGCGTCGAGGGCGCGGTCGCGGCGGGAATGACGGCGATCGGTTTCCTCGGGGGACAGCACGTCGATCCCGCTGACGCAGAAAGGTTGACGCGCGCGGGCGCGACCCTGGCCGCCGCGAACTGGAGCGAGGTCGAACGATGGCTGGCGTCGTCGCGCGAATCGCGCTTATAATGCGCCCTGTGGTAATGCGCCCTGTGGCGACTTTGGAGTTGTGACCCCACATGGTTTCGAGCAAGCTGGCCGACCATGTCGTTCTCGCGGTCAAGGACGAAATGCGCGGCGTCCGTTATCGCGTCAACAGCGGCATCCGCCGCAGCCGCGAGCTGGCCGCGGCGCGGGGCCCATTGATGATTCTGGAGCCGGTGGCGTCGGTCGCCGACGTCGTCATGACGGGAGTCGAAGCGGCGGCCTCAGCCCTGCTCGCCAATGGGAAACCATCGTTGTCGCAGCTCACCTTTCCCCTGCCGGTTGAAGACTATTTCGGCCGCTCCCGGCCGAAGGCGCAAAACGCGCATGTCTTTAGCGTCGTGACCTACGGCGCGTTGCGAGAGCTTTTGCGCAGCTTCGGCGCCGAGGCGTATCTGATCCACGAGTCGGCGATCGGCGCCGCGTGGGACGCCTTGGGGGATCGTCATCGCGATCTCATCTCGTCGGTGATTGATCCTGACGGCGCCGTCCCGGTTTCGTCGAGAGACGAAAACGTGCGGCGTCTTTGCGCCGCGGTCGGCCATGTCGTCGCCGATCACCGACCGATCAAGCAGCTCGCTCTTGACGCCGACGACTCGCACACGCCGAAGAATTTGCTTTTGTCGCCGAATTTCTATTGTTGCATGGTCGTCGGTTTGGCGACGGCGATCGCGTCATTGAGTCGCGACGCTAGTCGGCTGGACAAACGCGAAATCGTCGCTGCCGCCGACGCCGGGGTCGACGCTCGTTTTTCGCGCCTGATATCGGCTTCGCGCGAACGAGACCCGATCGGCGCCCTGGCGTCCGAATTCGCCGCCGTGCTGCCTTATCTGACTTGAGCGCAGCGACGTCGTCGCCCGTGAAGAACTCTGAGATCCCCGGATTGTGTGGCTTTGCGGTGGGTTTGAAGTATTCGATTTTGCCGGTTTCGACCGCGTGGTCCCGCATAAACTTGCAAATTGAAACGGCCGTGGAGTCGTGATTCTCTCATCGCGAGGGGTGCGATTGGGAGATTCGCGATGCGGCCGAAGGAGCGACGGGACAGCGGACAGGAGGATCTCTTCTGCGCGCGCCTGGACCAGATCGTCGACATGGGCCACCCGCTGGCCAAGCTCGCCCGGTCGGTCGATTGGGGGGTTCTGGAGAGGCGGTTCGGGACGGTCTATTCGGATAAGCCCGGCCATCCCCCGTTGCCGACGCGGCTCATGGCGGGGCTCGCCATCCTCAAGCACATGCACGATCTCTCGGACGAGGGTTTAAGCGAGCGCTGGGTCGAGAACCCCTATTTCCAGTTGTTCTGCGGCGAGGAGTTCTTCCAGCACAAGCCGCCCTTCGACCGCTCCTCATTGACGCGCTGGCGCCAGCGGATGGGCGAGGAGAAGCTCGTCGCGCTGATCCAGGAGAGCCTGAACGTGGCTACGCGCACCGGCGCGGCCAAGCCGGCGGACTTTTCCAAGGTCATTGTCGACACCACGGTGCAGCCCAAGGCGGTGGCGTTTCCCACCGACGCCAAGCTGATGCATCGGGCGCGCGAACGGCTGGTTCGGCTGGCCAAGAAACACGGCGTCGTCCTGCGCCAATCCTACGAACGGGTCGGCAAATATGCGCTGATCGCCCATCAGCGCTACGCCCACGCCAAGCAGTTCAAGCGGGCCAACCGGGCGCTGAGGACGTTACGCACCTATCTCGGCCGGGTGACGCGCGACATCGTGCGCAAGATCAAGGGCGACGTAGCGCTGAGGCGCGCTTTTGCCGAGCCGCTCTCGCTCGCCTGGCGGGTGCGCGATCAGCGCCAGAACCAGCGCGGGCGGAAGGTCTATTCGCTGCACGCGCCCGAGGTCGAATGCATCGGCAAGGGTAAGGCGCATCGACCCTATGAGTTCGGCGTCAAGGTCTCCGTCGCCACGACGCTTCATCATTCCCGCGGCGGCCAGTTCATCGCCCATGTGAAGGCGCTGCCGGGCAACCCCTATGACGGCCACACGCTCGGCGTCGTTGTGCCGGACATGCAGGCCCAGATCGGCGCCAACCTCGAGCGCATCGTCGCCGATCGCGGCTACCGCGGCCACAACGCTCCGCCCGAGCACCGGTTCAAGGTCTACATCGCCGGCCAGAAACGGCGCCTCACCGCGGCGATCAAACGCGAGCTGCACCGCCGCGCCGCCGTCGAGCCGTGCATCGGCCATCTCAAGTCCGAGCACCGAATGGGCAGGAACCACCTCGCCCACGCCGCCGGCGACGCCGCCAACGCGGTCCTGGCCGCCGCCGGCTACAACTTCCGCCGATTGCTGGCCTGGCTGGCGATCTTTTTGCGCGCCTGGCTCGCCGCCCTCGTCGCCCCCGCCCAACCGCCCCTCGATCAGAGCGTTCTCGCGTAATCGGCGTTCTTCACGGACGACGACGTCGCGACGCCTCGGCGCAGCGAACAAACCCTACAGGGACGCCGCCCGCCGCTTGCTTGTCGCGTCTTTGAGCAGAGCCCTGGCGGCGAATTCGTCGGTAATCACCACCGTCGGTCGAAGGAGCTTGAATGCGCCCTGCATCGCCTCGATCTTATTGGCGCCGCCGGCGACGAGAACGCGTATGGGAGCCGCCGCGATCGATTCGATCGGAATCGACATCGTTCGACTGTTGAGCGGATGATCGACGAGCTTGCCATTGATATCGAAAAATTTGAACAGCATATCCCCGACCGCGCCGGCGGCGCGCAACGCCGCATTGTCAGCCGCCGATACGGCGCCGTAGAGGCTCGCTGTGGAGTTCGGGCCGATTTCGCCGACGCTGACCACCACCGCGTTGAGCGATTTGGAGAACTCGTAGACCTCGGAGAGCCCGCATCGCTCGATGAGCGTCTCCTTTGTCTTTGCGCTGTCGACAATCGCCGGTGCGGCGATCAGATAACAATCGGCGAGAAAAAAACGCGCGAATTGCGCGGCGAATTCGGCCGGATTGGCCTGTCGCGCACGCGTGATTCCGCCAAGCAACGAAACGACCGCGAGGCCCGGAACCTGTCTCTCGGGAAGGAATGTCAACGATCCCAGCAGAGTTTGACCCCATCCCAGGCCAATCTTCATGTTCGGCCGCAGCATATCGGAAATATAGTTTCCGGTCGCCGCGGCGATCGCCGGGCGAGGATCCGAACGCGCCGACGAGAGCGGAACCACAATAACGTCACGGATGTCGTATTTATTCTGCATGCCGATTTCCGCTTCGGTCAGTTCGGCCAAGTCTCGACTGAGCGAGATGCGAACCTCATGCGCGGCGCGCGCCTCCGACAGCATTCGTCCCACGGTGATGCGCCCGATTCCAAGCCGGTCGGCGATTGCGCCCTGCGTCATTTCCTCGACGTAGTACATCCATGCGATGCGATGACGGAGGCGCGGCGACCGTCTGCCGGAAGCCGTCGTCTTGCCATTTTGACTATTGTCGCCGTCGTCTTCGAATTTCATCTTCGCCGCCCCCAGCCGTCTTTCTTCCCTTAGTTTAGTGCAAGTAATATTCATATCCCCCATTGGCGCGGCATGTTCCCACCGCTCTTCCCCCCAGGAGACGTGTTCGACGGCGTGCGGAAGCGGCGCGCCATATTGAACGCAAACTAAGCCCATTTTGGGCAGCCGTCCATCGCGAGGCGTGAAAGGCGCAAGCCTCGGCGCGTGCGAAGTCACGCAAGATCAGGCCCGCCGCCGGTCTCTCGTCCGGCTTTGAAAAATGCAGACTTTGAGACGAAGGCGCGCTACCCTGAGGATGGCGAGACCGAGCGGCGAGTCGGGAGCGGCCACACTTCCGCCGGAGTGGCATATTCAGTTGCGGGTTCGTCGTTGCGGCGCGGACCGCGCCGAGAGAGATGACTATGGCCGACGATCTTGATTTGCCGCTCGACCAGGTTCATGACTTACGTCATCTCGCCCGCCGACTAATCTGGTTTCAGCATTATTTCAAGAAAGAAGCGGAGGAATTCGGCCAGAAATACAACTTTGCTTTCGCGATAAATGATCGACGGCTGTCTGAGGCGTTTCTCAATTGGGCGAATGTCTTCGAAGGCGACCGACCCGACGCCGCGCTCGACCGCGCCGACTTCGCCATATTTTCCGGAGGGCTGATGCTGCGCGAGCTCTTGCGCGCCAATCCGGCAAAAGCGAAGGAGATCGGCAAAGTCACCGAATGTATTCCTGCAGATCCCATGGCGGCGATTTGTGAATTTTGGCCGGAAGGATTCCTCTACACAAGTTGTTGCCTGACCCTGGTTCGCGCCATTCTGAAGACGGATTTCCACACCAACGTCGCGCTGAGTCCGCAATTCAGAGAATTGAGATTCTGGGAGTCGTTTCGCGAAAACATCCATGACGACGTCGGACGCGCCGTGCCATTCTTCGACGTCTTTCTCGGCCGAGAACCGAATTGGGGCGGTCCCGAATATTTTCGCAGCCGACCCGCGTCTCCCGGCGTCAACCGATTTCTGGCGCCGGCGTCGAAATCGCTCGAGAACCGCTGAGCGGCCGACGCTCAGGCGCGCCGATCGCTCACAATAAGGCGCGGCGGATGTCGCCGAGCGTCTGCGCGAGATGGCGGCAAAAACGCGCCGCCGCCGCGCCGTCGATCGCGCGGTGATCGTAGGAGAGGCAAAGCGGCAGCATGAGCCGCGGCTGGAACGCCGCGCCGTCCCAGACCGGCGCCAACTTGGATCGCACGACGCCGAGGATGGCCACCTCGGGCGCGTTGATGATCGGCGTGAACGCCGTGCCGCCGATGCCGCCGAGCGACGAAATCGTGAAGGTCGCGCCCTGCATTTCGCTCGGCAAGAGTTTGCCCTCCCGCGCTTTGGCCGACAAGGCGCCGAGTTCGCGAGCCAGTTCGATGACGCCCTTCTTGTCGACGTCCCTGACGACCGCGACCACGAGCCCTTCGGCCGTGTCGACGGCGACGCCGATGTTCCAATAACGGCGCAGAATGAGCGCGTCCTTGCCCGGCGCGAGCGCGGCGTTGAAGGTCGGGAACTCCTTCAGCGCCGCCACGGACGCCTTCATCAGCAGCGGCAGCAACGAAACCCGATAGGGCGCTGTCTTGTCCGCTTTGGCCTCGTCGTCGAGTCGCTTGCGGAAGGTCTCGAGTTCGGTGATGTCCGCCTCGTCGCTATGGGTGACGTGCGGGATGTTGACCCACGAGGCGTGCAGACGCGGCCCCGAGATGCGCTTGATGCGCGAAAGGGGCAAAGTCTCCACCGGACCGTATTTGGCGAAATCGACCGCCGGCGTCTCAGGCCAGGCCGCGCCTTGGGGGCCGCCGAGGCCCGCCAACGCCGCCTTCGTCTCGTCGGCCGCGCCGGGGCGCGTCTCGTCCAGGCCATGGGCGACCCGCTCCCCGTCCTCGGCGCGAACCGCCCTCGAGGCCGCCGCGATCGTCGTCGCGCCGGCGACGACGTCGCCTGCCTGCACCCGACCCCGAGGGCCCGAACCCTTAATCGAAGAGATATCAATTCCGCTTTCGCGCGCCTTCTTGCGCGCTTGCGGCGTCGCGCGGACGCCCTGCGAGGGCGGGGCGGGCTCGGACACGGCCTCGACGGCGGGTTCGTCGCGGCGCGGCGCGGCAGCCGCGTCCGCCGGCGGCGCAACCGGTTGGGCGACCGCGCGTGCGAGGGGCGCCGCCGCGCCGGCGTAAGGCTCGTCGGGGCCGTAAATCCAGGCGATGACGCTGCCGACCGGCAATTCGTCTCCGGGTTTGGCGCTGACGCCGCGGAGCACGCCCGAGGCGGGCGCATCGACATCCATCGCCGCCTTGTCGGTCTCGATCTCGAAAAGCGTCGCGCCCTTCTCCACCGGGTCGCCTTCATTCTTGAACCAGCGGGTGAACTTCCCGGCGGTCATGTCCATGTCGACGCGCGGCAGAATGACTTCCACAGCCATGCTAAAAAGCTCCCGTCGCGAGTTTGCGGGCGGCTTCGACGATGTCTGCGACTTGAGGGGACGACGCCTTTTCGAGGATCGGGCTGTACGGAATAGGCGCGTCCGCGCCGCCCAGGCGAATAATGGGAGCCTCGAGGAAATCGAACGCGTCGCTTTCGGCGACCGCCGAGCTGATTTCCGCCCCGATCCCCATCGTCTTGACGCCCTCGTAGACGCACATCAGTCGCGACGTCTTCTTCACGCTCTTGCAGATCGCGCCGATGTCGATCGGCCGCAGCGACCGCAGATCGATCACTTCGGCGTCCACGCCGCTTTGCTCGAGCGTCGCGGCCGCCTCCAGCGCCCGCAGGGTCATCAGTCCGGAGGCGACGATCGTCAAGTCGGCGCCGGACCGAACGATCTCGGCCTTATTGAGCGGCACCGTATAATGGCCTTCCGGCACGGGGCCTTTGGTTTTGTACAGCAGCTTGTGCTCGAAGATCATCACCGGGTCGGGATCGGCGACGGCGGCGAGCAGCATGCCCTTGGCCTCGCGCGGGGTCGTCGGCTCGACGACCTTGAGCCCTGGAATATGGGCGAACCAGGCTTGCAGGCTCTGACTATGCTGGGCCGCCGCGCCGGTGCCCGAGCCCGACGGCATCCGGAACACGACCGGGACCGAAACGGCGCCGCCAAGCATAAAGCGCAATTTGGCGGCCTGATTGACGATCTGCTCCGTCGCGAGCATGGAAAAATCGGAAAACTGGAATTCGAAAATCGGCCGCATGCCGTTCAGCGCCGCGCCGACCGCGACCCCCGCGCCGCCCAGCTCGGAAATCGGCGTGTCCATGACGCGATCCTCGCCATATCTGTGGACGAGATCGCCGGTCACCTGGAAGGCGCCGCCGTAGACGCCGATGTCTTCCCCCATCAGGAGGACGTTTTCGTCGGCGTCCATTGCGATGGCCATCGCCTCGCGGATGGCTTCGGCGAAGCTGAGAATACGTGCCGGCGCAGCCATCGTCTCACCCTTCCGAAGTTGTGTAAACGTCGCGCAGGAGCTCTTTGGCCAGCGGGACCGGGCTCGCCTCGGCGAACGCGACGCCCCTGGCGATCTCGACCTCGACCTCGGCGTGGATGGCCTCGATTTCCGGCCGGCTTGCCAGACCAAGCGCTTCGAGTTCGGTTTCCAGCTGCTGGATCGGATCCCGCTTCTGCCAGGACTCGATTTCTTCCTTGGTCCGATAGAGATTGCGGTCGCTCTTCGAGTGTCCGCGGATTCGGTAGGTCTTGCACTCGATCAAAGTCGGGCCGTCGCCGCCCCTCGCCCGTTCGACCGCTTCGAAAGACGCCTCGGCGACGTCGGCGAATTTGTTGCCGTCGACGATGACGCCCGGGATCGCGTAGGCGGCCGCGCGCTGCGCCACGTCCTTGACGGCGGTCGATCGCTTGACCGATGTCGACATGCCGTAGAGGTTGTTCTCGCACGCGAACACGACGGGCAGCTTCCACAACGACGCCATGTTCAGCGACTCGTGAAACACGCCCTCGTTGTTCGCGCCGTCGCCAAAAAAACAGACAACGACAGCGCCTGTCCGGCGCCGTTTGACGGCGAGCGCCGCGCCGACCGCGATCGGGATGCCGCCGCCAACGACGCCGTTGGCGCCGAGATTGCCCTTGGAGGGATCGGCGATATGCATCGAGCCGCCGCGGCCGTGGCAATACCCGGTCTCCTTGCCCAGAAACTCGGCGAACATGCGATTGACGTCCCCGCCCTTGGCGATGCAATGGCCATGTCCGCGGTGCGTCGAGGTGATCAGATCGGTGTCGCTGAGCGGCATGCATATGCCGACGGCGGAAGCCTCCTCGCCGATCGAGAGATGCATCGTGCCGTAACTCAGGCCGCGCATATAGGCGTCTTCCGCGCTTTCCTCGAAGCGTCGGATGAGGATCATCTTGTGCAGCGCGTCGTGGACTTGCGCGACAGTGAGACGATCATAGACACGCGGTCGATTGGCCGCGGATCGACTGGTGGAGGGAGCCGCTCTATCATCCATCATGCAAATCTCGTGTTGAGCGCAAAGGAATGTCTCGTTACGCGCGCCGCCGCGTTGCGCTCTTGCTTCAGGTGTGGCGGAACCGGCCATCCGCCTGATCGAGGCGGCGCCGGATTTGGGTGATGACCAGGGATTCGTCAGGCGCGCAATTCTCGTAGGTGAGGCGCTCGCCCGCCTTGATCGGCTTGAGCACGCGGGCGCGTTCGGCGAGGCCGAGCGGAAGCGCGCCGGCGTTGGAGGCCTCCAACCAGGTCATTGCCAGGCCGCGGTAATCGTATTCGCCGATCTTGCCGAGGGTCTGCGCAGGCGAAAGGTCGCGCTTGGCGACGGCGATGCATTCCCCCACGGGCTCGTCGAGCGGCACCATATCGGCGGTGCTATCGCGCGCCGCGCGCACCGCGGAAAGCGGAACCTCGAGACTGGTGAGGTGATAAGGCCGCACCAGCGCGAAGCACGGGCCGGGGCCGACTTTCAAGTCGATCATGCGTTCGAGCACGCGCGGATGGCGCGGCTTGACGACGCAGAACACGCCCGGGGCGACGCCTTCGCCGATCGAATAATCGACGACGCCGGAATTCTCGAGAACGCCGCCATCGGCCTTGGTGCAAAGCACTTGCGCGAGTTCGCTTCGCGTCGCCTTCGGACCGTGCATACCCGGAATATCGGGCTTCAGTCCGGTCGCGTTCGCCACCGCGGTCATTTCGATCATCGTCTTGGAGCCGTCGACGAATTCGACCAGCATCCGCGCGTTCATGTCGCGCCGCTTCGCCTCTTCCTCGAAATGGTCGGGGGTGGCGTCGAATTGCAGCGGATTGTTCTTGCCCTTGCCCGCAGCGACGATTTCAAATCCGGCCGCCTGCGCAAAGCCGACGAGTTCGACCGTCGCCGCAGGCTCGTCGCCGGCCGCGCCGGTGTAGATCACGCCGGCCTTTTTGGCTTCCTCTTTGAGGAAGCGGCCGATGGTGATATCCGCCTCGACGTTGAGCATGACGATGTGCTTGCCGTTCTTCATCGCCTCGAGCGCGATCAGCGTGCCGATATTCGGATTGCCCGTGGCGTCGATGATCACGTCGATCCGGCCCGCTGTGCACAGCGCCATATAATCGTCCGTCAGCGCGACCTTGCCGGCCTCGATCGCCCGATCGATAGCGGAGCCGCTGGCGGCTGAAACGATATCGCCGGCGTCGCGCCCGGACAGCAGCACCGCGTCACGCGCCGCGGAAGCGCGAATCTCCGACACCGCGCCGAGTTTGACGCCGGACATCAACGACAATTCCACGACGATGTCGGTGCCCATTTGCCCCGCGCCCGCCAATCCAACAACGAGGTCGCTGTGGGCCTTGGCTTGAGCGTCCATCACGGCGGCTAGCCCGACTCGGCGAATGGACGACATCGCTTTCTCCCTTCCGATGAGCGCCACGGCAAGCGCTTTATGCGTTATGCACGGTACTGTACTTTTGAATTTTCGTCAAGCGATATGTTCACGAATCTAATGATTTCTGAACAACCGTTTTCGACAAAGGCGACGCCCGGATTTTCGGGGTTCCGACCGCGTCTTTTTCAGGGGGTTTTCTGAACACCCTCCCGACCTGCGCAATGGAGCCGACTTCGCGGGCGCGGCGGCGGCGCGATTGTTGAACAAGCTACAATCGGGCCTTAAGTTTGAACCCGCGCTTCGCCTTCCCATGCGAGGCCGCGGAAAGGGCGAGCAATGGACCGGCTCAAAGAAGCCAAGCGCCGCGTCGCCGACGTCGAGACTTACTGCGCGGCCGAAGTCGACGTCGAATACAAGGCCACGCTTGCGGTCCATCTCAGGCGCTTCCAATTGGTCCAACGGCTTCATGTGCGCCGACTGCTACGCGACGGCGTCGAGCTTTCCCCGTTGAGCCCTGCACACTTGGCTGGCCTCGGGGCGTCATTGAATTTAGAGGGCGAACCCCTCCCCCCGGGTGAGGGCTCTTTTGCCGGCAGTGGCCTTGAAGCCGCCTTCGCGCGAATGACCTCGGGCGCGCACGCCAACGCACGGCGCTTGGTATCTCGGGTCGCGTAAGCTTCGGGACCACCCCCCCGATTAACGGGGGACCCCACCCCCAAAAACCGCGCGCCGCGCCGCCGCCGCGGCAGCGCATGAGGTTTTTCGTCGCCGAGCCGCCCGTTGCCACGGACCGCGACCGCAGATCGCATTTCCAAACGCCGACCGCCGGCCCTCCCCTGGCCGGGGGCTCTTTTGCCGGCGGAAGTTTTGAAACCGCTCTTGCGGGAACGGCCGCGCTCCGAACGCGCTGCCCGTCTCATCTCGCAACGATCGACACGCCGGCCACGTGAAAGCGGCTCGCGCACCGGCAATCTAGTGACGCGCGAAACGCTTCGGCTGAAATTGGGTTATGGTCGCAGCGAAAAACCGCCGTGGAGTTGGCGTTGTTGACTTTTACTCTCGACACAAACTGCTTGATTGCGGTGGAGCGCCACGAGCCGGAAGCTACGCGAATCCAGGCGCTCGCCGACGCTAATTCAGCCGGCAAGGCTCATGTCGCCGTCGTCGCTATCTCTGCATCGGAGAAGCAACAGGATGGCCGATCGATCGACAATTTTGACAACTTCCGGGCGCGCCTTTCAACGCTAGGGCTTAAGCAACTCGAAATACTCCCGGCACTCGGGTACATAGACGTCACGTTCTTCGATTGGTGTATATTTCCCAGCGCCGATGATGTTGTACTAGAACGAGAAATTCATGAAATACTTTTCCCGAATGTGCAATTCTTGTGGCAGGATTATCGCGCCGCCCACTCTCTCAATCCTCTAGAGACTCATCCTTCAGGAAGGTGGCGCAACTGCAAATGCGACGTGCTTGGCCTGTGGAGCCACATTCATTTTAAGCGGGACGTCTTTGTTAGCAGCGACGAGAATTTTCACCGCGCTACAAAAAAGCCGGCGCTGTTGGCGTTGGGGGCGAACAGGATCGAAACCCCGGTCACTGCAGTGTCGTTAGTTTAGCAGCCTGTCTGTCGCCGTTCACGACCCGCTGCCGCGCCCGTGCGGCCTTTCAACTGGCGCGCCGCAATTGGCTCTTTCCGGCTTCGGCATAGGCGATAAGAAATATTTCCGGGCGCTGCCGGGGGTGCCCAAACGCGGTCGCGCCCGTAGCGTTCGCGGCAAGAGCTGTATAAGTGATTGACTTTCGGTGGAAATTTGGTGCCGCAAGAAGGATTCGAACCCTCGACCCCCTCATTACGAATGAGGTGCTCTACCAGCTGAGCTATTGCGGCGCGCGCGGCGGCGAATCGTAGGAGGCTCGGCGCCGACGGTCGGCAACCTCTTATCGGGGTCGCCCGGAATTGGCAAGGCGAGGCCTGCGACGCGAGGCGAAAAAGCCTCGAGGGGGATCGTTTGGGCGCCCGTCGGCGCCCCGCCCGGCGATCATTCGCGCGCAAACAGCCGAAACGCCGGTTTGCGCCCGCTTTCGTCGTCCGGGCCGGGGTCGTCGGGCGCGCTCGACGGCAAGAGGAGGATCGTTGCGGACCCGCGCGGCGGCTCCGATTTCGCCGCGAGGGCGATCTCGGGCGCGGCGGCGGCTTCCGGCGCGGGCGCGGGGGGCGGCGGCGCGGGCGGCTCGGCCGCCTTGACGGGCGTCAAGGCGACCCGCGTCGGAGGTTCGGACGGCGGCGGCGGGTTGGGCGAAGCCTCCGGGGCGCTCAGGCGCTCCTCGGGCGTGCGCCAGACGAAGGCGTCGAGCGCGCCCGAGGGCGACACCGGCGACCAGCGATCGCTGATGATCCCTTCGGCGACCCAAGCGCGGTCGCGCGGCGCGCGGGCGGCGCGCGCGAGCCATTCTCGCTCCGCCCCTTCGGCCCCCGCCGCCGCCTCGATGTCGGCCATCAAGAGACAGGCGCGCGCCGTCGGTCGGCCGCCCGCGGCGCCCCGCGCCATGAGCGGCGCGAGCGCCTCGCGCGCCGCGGCGAGATCGCGCGCTTCGAGCGCGGCGCGCCCGACGGCGAGGTGGCTTTCCGCGTCGAACGGCGCAAAGCGCGCCAGCGCGCGTGCGCGCGTGAGCCGGTCCGCCGCCGAATCGCCCCGCCGCATCCGGACATAGGCGCTGGCGAGATCGGGATGCGGCGTCGCTCGATACGCGGTCTCGATGGTCTTGGCGGCGCGGCGATAATCGCCGGCGGCGGCGCTGAGCCGGCCGCAAAGCGCCGCGGCCGGGACGAGTCCGGGCGCCAGGCCGCAGGCCTCCTGCGCCAGCGTCAACGCGCTCTTGGGGTCGCGCTCCGCCAATTCCTGCGCCATGGCGGTCTTGAGAACGGCGCGCCAGCGATTGGCGGTCGGTCTGTCGATCAGCTTGGCGGCGGCGTTGGATTCGACGATCGTCAGGGCGCCGGCCCAGTCGCCGTGCGCGGCGTGATCGTCGAGCACCGCCTGCGCCGCCCAGGGAAGCGCGGCATGCTTGTGGGCGCGCAGCGCAAAGCCGAGCGCGGCCTCGTGGTCGCCGCCGCGTCGCGCCTCGATATGCAGGCCGCGAAGGCCCAGCGCATGGGTTTGCGGATGATCGAGCATGTCGCGGAACGCGGCGACCGCGCCGGCGCGGTCTCCCCCCAGCTGCGCCGCCTGCGCGCGCAGCAACTTGGTCAGCGGCTCGTCGCCCAAATATTTGCGCGCCTCGTCGGCGTGCCGGTTCGCCGCGTGCGCGTCGCCCGAGCCGACGGCGACCATGCCGCGCGAAAGCGCGGCGTAGCCCTTTTCCCGCCGGCGCGCCCTGGCGGCGAGCGAAACCAGGGAAGGCAAGCGGAAGACGAAGCGGACAACGCCCCAGGCGAACGCCAGCAGCGCCGCCAGCCCCGCCACGACGCCCAACGCGACCATCAGCGAAACGTCGTATTCGACGCCGCCCCAAGTCAGCGCCACCTCGCCGGGGTTCTCGGCGAGCAAACTCAGGCCATAGGCCGCCAAGGCGAGCGCGGCGAGGAACAACAACAGCCGAATCATGGCGTCTCCGCTTCGAGCCTCCCGGCGCTCAGGATAATCCCTAACGCGTCGAGAATGAAAATTCCCCCGCTGCGCCCTAGTTCTTCGCCGCGGCGAGACGCGCAATCGCGTCGGCGCGCAGGCTCTGCGCCGCCGCAGCCGCGGCCAGGCGCGCTTCGGCCGCCTTGCCCCAATCGGCGCTGGCCTGACGCGCCGCCTCCGGCAGGCGGCGATAGGCGTCGAGCGCCCCCGAGAGATCGCCGCGCGCCAGCGCCGCCGCGATGCGCGAGGCGAGCGCCTCGGCGTCGTCGCCGGCGACGTCCCCGACCTTATGCACGCGCACCAGCTTGCGCATGTGGTCGAGCAAGCGGTCGATCACCCCGCCGTCGCTCGGCGGCGTCGCCGCGGCGAGCACATCGGGCGCGATCTTGGCGAACGCGGCGCCGAGCGCCGCGACGGTCGGAGCGCCCGCGTCGGCGAAGGGTTTCAGCGTCGACAATTTGCCGCCGTCGGCGCCAAGGCGCGCCAGCGCCGCCCATTCGCCGGCGAACGGCGCGCCGGCGTTGAGGCGCTCGTTCAGCGATGTCGCCAGGATCGCCTCGGCCGCTCCGTCGCGATTCTCCCCGACCTCCGCGGCGACGCGCGCCTGGCTCTTGGGCGCGGCGAGCGCGCCTTCCAGCTTGGCGAGGCGATCCTCGAGCGCGCCGAGATCGGCGGCGGCCAATTTCAACCCCGCCACTTGGCTCTCCACGGCGCCGACGCGCGCCTCGAGCGCGCCGGCGTCCGACGGCGCGGGCGCGACGCCGGGGGCCGGCGCGCTCGTCGTCGGGCTCGCTCCCGCCGCCAACGCCAGCGCCTTGGCCGCCTCGGCGCGCGCGGCGCGGGCTTCCGTCAACGCCGCTTGCGCGGTCGCGTCCTTGCCCGCCGCCCCCTCGAGCGCGGCGACGCGCCGATCGAGCGCTTCGACGGCCGCCGCTGCGGCGAGCCCGGCCTCGCTCGTTTCCACGGCGCCGAGGCGCTTGGCGAGATCGGCGTTCGCCTCGGATTGGGTTTTGGCGCCGCCTTCGAGCACGGCCAGGCGCGAGGTCGCCGCATCGAGCGCGGCGGCGCGCGGATCGATCATCCAGGCCGCGCCGAGCGCCAGAGCCGCGCCGACGAGCGCCCCGAGCGCGCCGGCGACGACGGGGAGGCCGGGGAGGCCGGTCCAGCGCGTCCTCAGCCGGATTTTCGGCGCGCTCGCGTCCGCGGCCGGCTCCTCGCCCGCCAATTCCTCGCCCGACGGCCCCGCTGCCGGTTCGCCGATCGCCGCTTCGTCGGCCGCCGGCTCGGCCGGCGGGGCCGCATGGATTTCCATCGCCTCGCCCTCGATCACGCCCGGATCATGGCGCGGCTCGCGGCTCGGCGGGACGGCGGCGGGCGCGACGAATTCGGCTTCGGATTTTGGGCTGGTTTCGTCGGCCATGGGTTCTCGCTCTCGCTTGTCGTTTTTCTATAGGCGAGCCGCCGCGCGATGGAAACCGGCGCGGCGTCGCGGGCGAGCCGCGGCGTCGCCTTCGCCTCAGGCCAACGCCCGCTCCAACGCCTCGATCATCCGATCCTCGCTCGGCTGCGGGGCATAAATGACGCGCGCCGCGCCCCAAGCGAGCAAGGGCTCGCCGGCGTCCGGCGAAAGGCAGACGTGAAGCATGGCGCGAAACGGGCCGGCGAGGCCGGCGCGCTCGGCCAATTCGGCCGCCAATCCGGCCGAGCGGCGAGAATAGTGCAACGCCGCCTCGCACGCCGCCACGGCGCGCGCCTCGTCTTCGCTCCAGGCGGCGCGCGCCTCGGCGACGTAAACCTCCACCGGCGTCGTGACATGACCGGTCGCGCTCAATGCCGCCTCCAACGCGCGCTTGCGCTCGCGCCCCGCCAAATACAACACCTGCGAACGCGGCGCGAGGCGCTCGCAGAGCGCCGCCGTCAGCGCGGCGACGTCCGGGGCGGGCGCAAGCGCAAGCCGCAACCCCGCCGCCGTCGCGGCCGCGGCCGTCTGTTCGCCCACGACGTAAAGCGGCGAGCCGAGGATCGCCGCGCGCGCCGCCGGAGCGAGCAGCGCGATCGCCTTGGCGCTGCTGGCGACGATCGCGTCGAACCGCCCGGGGGGCGGCAAGGCGCCGGCGGCGCGGATTTCGATCACCGGCGCAAGCGCGACAACAAAGCCTCGCGCAGCGAGGCGCGCCGCGCCGCGCGCCGCGTCGTCGCGCGCCCGCATCACGGCGATGCTTCTCGTCAAGGGTCCGCCATTGCCGTCAGGAGGCTCCACGCCCGAGGCGGCCGTTCCCGCCGCCGTCCCACCATTATGCGCTGTGCAGCGTCGCGCCAAGCGTATAGAGACGGCCCCGCCCGCCGCGAGGCTATCGCGCCGCGGACTTGCCAACGTTGAATCGGCGATGCGCGTATTGGGAATCGAGACCACCTGCGACGAGACCGCGGCGGCGGTGGTGCGGCTACGCCCGGACGGGGCGGGCGAAATCCTCGCCGACGAAGTGATGAGCCAGATCGCCGCCCATTCGCCCTATGGCGGCGTCGTGCCGGAGATCGCGGCGCGCGCCCACATCGAGATCATCGACCAGCTCGTCGCGCGCGCGCTGCGCCGCGCCGAAATGGGCGCGCGCGACCTCGACGGCGTCGCCGCGGCGGCGGGGCCGGGGCTTATCGGCGGCGTCATCGTCGGCCTGATGACCGGCAAGGGGATCGCGCTTGCCGCGGGCAAGCCCTTCCTCGCCGTCAATCACCTCGAGGCGCATGCGCTCGTCGCGCGGCTCTCCGGCCAGCTGCGATTTCCCTATCTCCTGCTGCTCGCCTCGGGCGGGCACACCCAGATCCTGGCGGTCAAGGGCGTCGGCGATTACGACCGTCTGGGGACGACGATGGACGACGCGATCGGGGAGGCGTTCGACAAGACCGCCAAGATGCTCGGCCTGCCCTATCCCGGCGGGCCCGCCGTCGAAGCGGCCGCCAGGGACGGCGATCCCACGCGATTCGCCCTCCCTCGCCCGATGCTCGGGCGCCCGACCGCCGATTTCTCCCTCTCCGGGCTCAAGACCGCGACGCGCATGGCGGCCCAATCGGTCGCGCCGCTGCGCCGGCGCGACGTCGCCGATCTCTGCGCTTCGTTCCAGGCGGCGGTCGTCGACGTGATCGAGGATCGCCTGCGCGTCGGATTGCGGCTGTTTCGTCAGCGGGTCGGCGCGGCGCAAGGCGTCGTCATCGCCGGCGGCGTCGCCGCCAACGGCGCGATCCGCGACGCGGTGGCGCGCTTTTGCGCCCAGACCGGCCTGCCTCTCGTCGCGCCGCCGCAAGGCTTATGCACCGACAACGGCGCGATGATCGCCTGGGCGGGAATCGAGCGCCTGCGGCGGGGCCTCGTCGACGATCTCTCGGCCCCCGCCCGTCCGCGCTGGCCGCTCGACCCGAAGGTCGAAAAATCGCTGAACGGCAAGGCGTGAAGGGGCGCGATTCGGCGGCGCGGCGCGCGAAAGGACGGCCCCGGGGTAGTCGGCCTGATTGGCCACGCGCTTCGCAGCGCCGTCAAATGCCGCAAAGCGTGGAGTCCACAAAAGAAAGGAGAGGCCTGTGAACGCCGAAGATAGTTCTATGTTGCTTGGCGCGGCCGGCGAATATTACGTGATGTACCAGTTGTTACGTCAACACAAAATCGCTGCTCTTGCACCCACTGGAGTGCCCTATGCGGATATTATTGTTTCCGACGATGTTGGTAGTGTTCTATCCGCCGTTCAAGTTAAGTCACGCCGAGAGAGAGGTAGCGATGGCGGCTGGCACATGAAGGCTAAGAATGAAGAAATAGTTCGTGATATTCTATTTTATTGTTTCGTTGATTTCGGCAGATCGGCCGCAGACATGCCTCGTTGCTGGATCATCCCTAGCGTGATTGTAGCCACAGTCCTAAAGGAAACTCATCAGGCATGGCTGGATATGCCAGGACTTAATGGTCGCCCTCACCAACCGACCGAAATGAGGCGTCTATTGCCGGACTTCAGCCGGCGCGGTTGTCCCAAGTATCCGCTCGGCTGGATGACCAAGTACTTGGGGGCGTGGGAATCAATCGCCCGCAAGCCGACAGAGTTTTCTGAGTGACCCACAACGCCGTCTCCGCGCGCATTGCATTCTGGCGCGCCGGCTCTTATAGAGAGATAATCCCCTCGAGATTGAACGATTTGAGGCTACGCCTCGGCCCCTAGGGAAGGGCGGCCGTGCGCGTCCCGGAAAAGCCAAGGAGTTCGCCCGTCATGACCGAAGCGCCGCTGATGCCCAAGGCCACCGCCGTTTGGCTGGTCGAAAACACGTCGCTGACGTTCGACCAGATCGCCGAATTCTGCAAATTGCATCCGCTCGAGGTCAAAGGCATCGCCGACGGCGAGGTCGCCACCGGCATCAAGGGCTACGACCCGATCTCGACGGGGCAATTGACCCGCGAGGAAATCGCCGCCGCGGAGAAAGACGCCACGCGCCGTCTGCAGCTCGCCACCGCCAAGGTGCGCGTGCCGGAATTCAAAAAGCCGCGCGGGGCGCGCTACACGCCGCTTTCGCGCCGGCAGGATCGTCCGAACGCCATTCTGTGGCTGTTGCGCAATCATCCCGAATTGAAGGACGCGCAGATCATGCGCCTGGTCGGCACGACCAAGCACACGTTGGAGTCGATTCGCGAGCGCAGCCACTGGAATTCCGCCAACTTGCAGCCGATGGACCCGGTGACGCTGGGCCTCTGCTCGCAGATCGACCTCGATTTCGAAGTCAATCGCGCCGCCAAGGATCGCCCGAGGGTCGAGGAGGACCGCACCCAGACCTTGGTCTCGGCCGAAGTGACCACCGCCAAGCCGGCGCCGGTCACCCAGGCCGAGGTTTTCGGCGCGCCTTCGCTGAAGCCGAAGCCCAGCGAAGACAAGATCGACGTCGATTCGGTGTTCGGCAAGCTCAAGGAACTCAAGAGCGCCGGCTGAGCTCAGCGGGCGATCGCCAAGCCGATCCCGGCGGCGGCTGAGAGGAGCGCGACGACGAGCGGCGGGGCTCGCCAGACGGTGAGCAGCACGAAGCCCGTCGCGGCGACCGCCGAGATCCGCCGGCGCCTGCACCGCGCTCGTCCATACCGGATTGTAAAGGGCCGCCCCGAGCAGGCCGACGACGGCGGCGTTGACGCCGCGCATGGCGGCTTGCGCCGGCTCGAGCGTGCGCAACGCATGCCAGAACGGCAAAGCGCCCATCAGCGCCAGCAGGCCGGGCAGGAAGATGGCGAAGAGCGCGACGATCGCGCCGGCGACGCCCGCCGGCGGGGCGCCGGCCACCGCGCCGAGATACGCGGCGACGGCGAACAAGGGCCCCGGCAACGCCTGGGCCGCGCCATATCCGGCGAGAAAGGCGTTGTCGGACACCCAACCCGGCGCCACGACCGCGTCGCGCAGCAGCGGCAGCACCACATGGCCCCCGCCGAACACCAGCGCGCCGGCGCGATAGAAGGCGGAAAACAGCGCCAACAGACCGCCCCGCACGGGAACGAAAGACAAGGCCAACAACGCCAGGAACGCCGCGAGACAGGCGATGCCGAAGCGCCGCGTGACCGGTAGGGAGAGGTCTTCGGCGACTTCGCCGCCGCCGCCGCGACAGAGCGCCAGCCCCGCGACGGCGCCGAGCGCGATCGCGCCGACCTGGCTCAGCGAACCGGGCGCAAGCAACAAGAGGACAAGAGCGGCCGTGGCGATCGAGGCGCGCGGCCTATCGGGGCAGAGCGAGCGCGCCATGCCCAAGACGGCCTGCGCGACAATGGCGACCGCGACGAGTTTCAGCCCATGCAGCAAGCCGACGCCCCACGACGAATCAGCGAGACTGCCCGCGCCATAGGCGAAAAGGAGCATCAGGAGCGCGGACGGCAGGGTGAAGCCCGCCCAAGCCGCGACGCCTCCCCAAACCCCGCCCCGCATCAGCCCGATGGCGAAGCCGGTCTGGCTCGACGCCGGGCCGGGGAGAAATTGCGCCAGCGCGACGAGATCGACGTAGGCGCGTTCGCCGAGCCACCGCCGGCGCTCGACGAACTCGGCGCGAAAATAGCCGAGATGGGCGATCGGCCCGCCGAAAGAGGCGAGGCCAAGCCTGAGGAAAGCAAGAAAGACCTCGCCTAGCGATCCAGGCGGACGTCCTGCCTCCGCGCCGCGGGGGACTTTCGCCGCGGCGCTCAAGGCCGCGGCGCCGTCGCTATCGGAAAAACGCCGCTTTGCGCCGTCCATCGACCGCCTCGCGTTTCAATCGCCGGATTGGGGCCGCGACAAACGGCCGTCGCCGCAGCAAGTTGGCGCTTCTTGCCGCTACATTCCGTAGCCGCGCGCCATCGCCGCGGCGGCGAGCGGCATCGCGGCAAACAGCGCGACCTCCGCCCACAGCGCCAGGCGCACCGCGCCCACCGCCGCCGCGTCGGGCCGGAATGTCGGATCGCCGAGCGCCGTCCGCCGCCACACGAGGTAACGAAACGTCGGCGCGACCGAGATTGCGGCGATGAGGACAAACAGCGCCATTTTCGTCCAGAAGAAGGCGTTGACCATGTAATAACCCGGCGTCTTCAAGCCCCACAGGACGCGCGCGACGCCGGCGGCGAGAACGAGGGCCGCCATGGCGCCGTACCAGGCGTCGACCCGGGCGAGCCGTCCGATCGTCGGCGCGTTCACTTCGCCGGCGGTCAAGGCCAATTCGAAGGCCAGGATTCCCGCCAGCGCAAAAATCGCCAGATGATGAACGCTCGCCAGCGCCCAATCGAGCAGCATGATCGAACTCCCCGGTTTGGACGTCACTCCGCCGGCGAAGGCAAGCCGAGCGCATCGCCATCGCTTCGGATTGTATCCGCGCCGAGCTTCGATGTCTCGCGGTCCAACGCCTTGTGGTGCCATAGCGCGTAGATCGCGGGCAGCAGGAACAGCGTCAGAAAAGTCGCGACCGAAAGCCCGCCCATGATCGTAAAGGCCATCGGGCTCCAAAAGGAGCTTACCGACAGCGGAATCATCGCCAGGATGGTGGCGAGGGCGGTCAGGACGACGGGCCGGGCGCGGCGCATCGTCGAAAATACGATCGCTTCGCGACGGGAGAGCCCGCGCTCGCGCACGTCCGTCTCGATTTGATCGACGAGGATGACGGTGTTGCGCATCGCCATGCCGGCGAGCGCGATGAGGCCGAGCAAGGCGACGAATCCGAACGGCCGGTGGGCGAGGTTGAGCGCGACCGAAGCGCCGACGATGCCGAGCGGAGCGGTGAGGAAGACGATCGCCAGGCGCGAGAAGCTCTGCAATTGCAGCATCAGCAGCGTCAGCATGGCGATGACCATGAGCGGGAACAGCGCTACGATGGACGCGTTGCCTTTTTGCGATTCTTCGATCGCTCCCCCCATCTCGATGCGATAGCCCGGCTGAAGGCTGTCGCGAATCGGGGCGAGCTTGCCCCAGATCGCGCGCGAAACGTCGGGCGGCTGCGCGCCGCCGACCACGTCCGAGAGCGCGGTGATGACCAGTTGACGGTCCTTGCGCCAGAGGATCGGCTCCTCGGTCGTGCGCACGACGTGGGCGACCTGCCCGACGGAGACCGCTGCGCCGCCGCGCGCGACGAGGGTCAGGTCGCCGATGCGGTCGAGCGCGGCGCGCTCGCTGGGAATGGCGCGCGCGACGACGTCGACGCGTTCCTCGCCGGCGCGGATGGTCGTCACCGTCACGCCGCCGATGAGCGTCTGCAGGGTCTGCGCGACATCTTGCGGCGTCAGCCCCAGCGCGCGGGCGCGCGCCTGGTCGACGTCGAGCCGTAGGGACGGCATCTTCTCGCCCCAGTCGAGATGGGGGTCGACGACGCGGGGATCCTCGCGCATGACGTCGCGAACGCGCGCTGCGATTTCGCGCGCCGTTCCGGGGTCGGGGCCGATGACGCGAAACTGCACGGGAAAGCCGAACGGCGGACCAAAATTGAAGCGATCGACGCGCACCCGCGCCGCGCTGAGGGAGCCCGCGGCGACGGCGGCTTCGAGGCGGGCCTTGACGCGCTCGCGCGCCTCGACGTCCTTGGCCACGACGACGATCTGGGCGAAGGACTCGTTGGGCTGCACCGGCAACAGACCGAGCCAGAAGCGCGGCGAACTCTTGCCGATGTAGGTCGTGTAGGAGGCGACGTCCGGATCCCCGGCGAGCAGGCGCTCGGCCTCGGCGGCGGTTGTTTCCGTCGCTTGAATGGCGCTTCCCTCGGCAAGGCGCATCTCGAGAAACAGCTCCGGCCGTTCGGACAGCGGAAAGAACTGTTGCTGAACCTTGCTGAATTGGCTGAGGCCGAGCCCGAGCAGCAACACGGCGACGAGGATGACGGCGAGCGGGCGCGCGACGCAGAACGTCAGCGCGGCGCGAAACGCGCGGTAGAACCGCGTCGAATAGATGGCGCGCTCGTCACGCAAGCGGCCGTCGCGGACATGGCTGGGCAGAAGCTTGTAGCCGAGGAACGGCGTGAACAGCACGGCGACGAACCAGGAGGCGACGAGCGCAATGCCGACGACCCAAAAGATGCCGCCGGTATATTCGCCGACCGTCGAACTGGCGAGTCCGATCGGCAGGAAGCCGGTCGCGGTGACCAGGGTTCCCGTCAGCATCGGAAACGCCGTCGAGGTCCAAGCGAAGGACGCCGCGCGCTCGCGCTCCCATCCCTGCTCGAGTTTGACCACCACCATCTCGACCGCGATGATCGCGTCGTCGACGAGCAGGCCGAGCGCGATGATCAGGGCGCCCAGCGTCACGCGCTGGAGATCGAGGCCGAGGCCGGTCATGGCGATGAAGACGATCGCCAGCACCAGCGGCACGGAGGTCGCCACGACAATCCCCGATCGCCAGCCCAGGGTCAGAAAGCTCACGCCGAGCACGATCGCCAGCGCCTCGAGAAAGGATCGGGTGAATTCGGACACCGCGGCGTTGACGACTTCGGGCTGATCGGCGATGCGCGAAATGGCGATGCCCTGCGGCAGGCCGGATTCGAACTCGACGAGCGCCGCGTCGAGGGCCTTGCCGAGCGCCAGAATGTTGCCGCCCTTCTGCATCACGACGCCGATTTCGAGCGCCGGCCGCCCTTGGGCGCGAATGAGATAGGAGGGCGGGTCTTCGTAGCCGTGCGAAACGTCGGCGATGTCGCCGAGGCGGAAGGTCTGGCCATTGGCGAAGACCGGCGTTTCCGCCACGGCCGCGACGCCCTGCAGCGCTCCGGTGACCCTGACCGGCACGCGCTGCGCCTCGGTCTGGAATTCGCCGGCCGTCGTCAGCGCGTTCTGCTTGGCGAGCGAATCGAACAACGCCTGCAGGGGCACGCCGAGCGTGGCGAGCTTGGCGGCGCTCAATTCGACGAAAATCCGCTCGGCCTGATCGCCGTAAAGATCGACCTTGGTCACGTCGGGCACGCGCTGCAGACGCTTGCGCAGCGCTTCGGCGACGTCCTTGAGCTCTGCGTAAGAGGCGCCGTCCCCCGTTATCGTATAGAGCACCGAATCGACGTCGCCCAATTCGTCGTTGACCGTCGGCCCGATGACGTCGGCGGGCAGATCGGCGCGCAAATCCGTCATCTTCTTGCGCAGTTCGAGGAACAGCAGCGGCACGTCGCGCAGCGGCGTCGAATCGCGGAACGAGAACGAGATCGCGCTGAAGCTCGGCTTGGAGTAGGTGGTGATCTTGTCGACCCAGGGGAGCTCCTGCAGCTTTTTCTCGATGCGGTCGGCGACCTGGTCCTGCATGTCCTCGCTCGTCGCGCCGGGCCAGATCGCGCTGACGATGGCGGTCTTGACGGTGAAGTCGGGATCCTCGGCGCGACCGAGCCGTTGATAGGCGAAGGCGCCGCCGAGGCCGATGGCGAGAATCAGGAAGGCGATCAATTGGGGATGGCGGATCGCCCAATGCGATAGGTTGAAATTGCCCATCACAGCCCCGCCAGGCTGTCGACGACCCGCACCTTTTCCCTAGGGTCGAGCTTGTGGACGCCGAGCGCGACGATCTCGGCCCCCTCGGCGACGCCGGCGGTCACGAACGCCGAGTCCGAATCGTATCCGGCGACGGTCACTGGCTTGGCGCTCACCGCTCCCGTCGCGCGGTCGACGGCCCAGACGTTCGGACCCTGGCCGGCGTCGAAGACCGCGCCGGCGGGGACGCGGGCGACCTCGGCGTCGTCCGTCGTCAAAATCACCGTCAGGCTCATGCCCAGTCGCACGCCGTCGGGCGCCTCGAGGAGCGTAAAGCGGGCGGGATAGGTGCGCGTGGCGGGGTCGGCGGTCGGCGAAAGCTCGCGCAAGCGCGCGCCGATCGACACGCCCGGCAGCGCCCAAAACTCGACGCGCGCCGGGTCCGCGCGCACGCGGCCGATGAGGTTTTCGGGAACCGCGACCGCCGCTTCGCGTTCCGCCACATGCGCGAGACGGACGATCGGCGCGCCGGCGGCGACGACCTGACCGGGTTCGGCTTCCGCCAGGCTGACGAGGCCGTCCGCGTCAGCCCTAAGCGTCGCATAGTCGAGCGCGTTGCCGGCGAGGGCCGCCGCGCGTTCGGCTTTCGCCACGGCGTTGCGCGCCTCCTCGGCGGCGGCGTGGATCTTGTCGAAATCCGCGTTCGCCGCCCAGCCCTGGCGCGTCAACGTCGCGATGCGCCCCTCTTCGGCCTCCGCCTGGTTCAGCGCCGCATGGGCGGAGCGGCGCTCGGCCTCGGCCTGCTCGAGCTGCAGGCGGAAATCCGTGTCGTCGAGGCGCGCGAGCGGATCGCCGTTCTTGACCAGCGCGCCCGCGTCGACGAAGCGCTGCGCGATCTTGCCGCCGACGCGAAACGCCAGATCGCTTTCGACGCGCGCCTTGACGACGCCCGGCAGAACCTGCGCGCGCACGCGCGGCGCAAAGTGAATTTGCGCGACGAGCACCGGCCGGGGCCCGGTCTCCTTGTTCGCCTGCCTGGGCGCGTCGCAGGCGGCGAGCAAGAGGAGGCTCGCGACGCCGATGGCGATCAGCTGCCGATTCACCGCGCCGTCTCCCCGTCCCTCGGCGAGCCGGGCTCGCGATCGGGACTTCGATTGGCGAGCGCGCGCAGGGCGAAGGCAATGGTCTCCTCCGTTCGCGACCCCATGTCCGGCTCGGGACATTGGGCGATCAAGGTCGGATGATAGATCGCCATGCAGGCGCGCAGCGTTTGCATGCCCAACTGCGCCGGGTCGCCGGGGCCGAACTCGCCGTGCGCCTGACCTTCGGCGACGAACTCAGCCGCCATCTTGGCGAAGCGTTGGTGGAAATCGTCGATTGCCGGCCATTTCTCTTCCAGCGCGACGGCGACGATCTCATGCACGCGCGACTGATTGAGCATTTGATCGCGCATGCCGCCATGCAACGTCGCCAGCATGGCGCGAATGCGCTGGGACGCGGAGCCGCGGCCCTGGCTCGCGGCTTGCGCCGCGTCGATCAACGCGCCCAGTTGATTGGCGCAAATGGCCTCGCTCAGCGCCTGCTTGGAGGGAAAGAAGCGGTAGATGTTGGCGCTGGACATGCCGAGCTTCTCCGCAATGTCGGCGATGGTGACGCGGGCGCCGAGCTCGCGAAACAGGTTCCAGGCGACGGCGAGGATCTCGTGGCGGGTTTCCTCGGGCGGGCGGCGGGCGGCGATGTTCATGTTCGTTTTGAGTTCTGATGAGTGACGATATCTGATTATTATCACTATTCACTCGTCCGTCAAGGTCGGGAGCGGCGGGCCCTTCCGCATTGGCGAAGAGAGTCTTAATGTCGTCGCGAGGAGGCCAGCCTCGACAGGGAAGCGACGATGAGAGCTTCATCGACGATCTTGGCCGCCGCAGCCGTGATTTTGGCTGCCGGTTCGGCGGCCTCCGCCGCGCCTGGCGCCGCGGCGGGTTTCCGTCCGCTCATGCCCGCGCCCCGCAGCGCCGCCTTGTGGCGCGGCCCCGAGCGTCGCCCCGTCGAGCGGGATCGGCGTCTCGATCGGCGCGGCTTCGGCACCGAACTCGGCGAGCTTGGCGCCGTCGGGCCGATGCAGGCGGAGACGCCGATCGGGGAAGCCGAGGCGGCGCCACAGGCCGAGATCTTCTCATCGCCCGCGTCCGATTGGGCCTGCGCCGCAGCCGATTCATCCGGGCCGAGGATCATCGAGATCGGGAAGCGCTCAGCCGCGCGACCCGGCCGCCTGCCTGTCGTCGTCACCGGCGATTTTTCGCCATAGACGGTTCGTCGCCGCGCGAGGGCCGCTTGGAGAGGGGCGCGGACGCGCCGAGCCGACGGACAATTCGATGGCCGCGGGTCGTCTTCTGATCTTCCGAATCCGCAGGCGCGCCACGAGCGCCGGCGCACGATCGGCGCGATCCGGCCGAATCCCGAGCGCGTGGCGCAAACGCGCGATTTCGGCCGGATCGGCTGGCGTCGGCCCTCGACCTGCGGTAACTGGTGATTCCGATCGCGCTCGCAGCGCATGCGTGGGTCATGGCGAACGTCCGCGTCATTCTTCACGGCAAGGCCGCCGGCGATCCGCGCGTGAGGACGGCGGTCGACGCGCTTCGCCAGGACGGATTCCGGATCGAGGTGCGAGTCACATGGGAGCGGGGGGACGCCGCGCGATTGACGAACGAGGCCGTCGCCCTGTGTCGCGCGGGCAAAATAGATTGCATCGTCGCAGGCGGCGGCGACGGCACGATCAGCGAGGTGTTCGCGACGGCCTACCTTGCCGGAATGCCTGACCAGAGCACGCTCGGCTTCCTTCCCCTGGGCACCGCCAACGATTTTGCCCATTCGGCAGGCGCGCCCATTCAGGATATCACCGCCGCTTTGCGGGTTGCGGCGAGCGCGCCGCCGAGATGGATCGACCTTGGCATGGTCGACGGCAGGCCGTTCGTCAACGTCGTCTCGGGCGGCTTCGGCTGCCGCGTCACCGCGGAAACCGACCCCGAACTCAAGCGGCTTCTGGGCGGAGCCGCCTACGCCGTCACCGGACTCTCTCGCTTCGCCGAGCTTTCGGCGAACCGGGGCCGCTTTCGCGCCGAGGGCTTCGATTGGGAGGGTTCCTTCTTGGCGCTGGCGATTGGCAACGGCCGAAACGCCGGAGGCGGCGCGCCGCTCTGCCCCAATGCGCTGATCGACGACGGTCTGTTGGACTTGACGATCCTGCCCGAACTCGACCGCGCGACGCGCCTGGAGGCTTTCTCTCGCTTATTGCGCGAGGGCGCGGAGGCGATTCCCGCTGTGCTCGCGACAGCGCGCAGCTCCTGGATCGAATACGAGTTGGCCGACGACATCAACATCAACCTCGACGGCGAGCCCCAGGTCACGAAACGGTTTCGGGTCGAGTGTCGAGCGCGCGCTTTGCCGGTTCGTCTGGGCGACAGCGCGCTGTTGTCCGGTCCCGAGCGCGATGCGCACGGTTGTGAACGCTAGGCTGTGACGATGCGGCCCAAGAGCGCGCTGACGCTGATCCTGGCGATTGCATTCCTGCTTTTCGCTTTCGGCTTCGTCGCTCAGGAGGTCGCCGAGGGCAGATCGCTGCCGTTTGACCGCAGCGTCATCCTCGCTCTTCGCGACCCCGCCCATCCCAGCGAGCCCTGGGGCCCGGCGTGGTTTCAGGAGTCGGCGCGGGACGTGACCAGTCTCGGCAGCATCGTCGTGCTGACGATGGTCACGCTCGCGGTCGCGGGCTACCTGTTTCTCGCCCGCAGATGCGCCTCCGCCTCGCTGATGCTGATCGCCGTGTTCGGCGGCATGGCGCTGAATGAACTGCTGAAGTCGGCCTTCGCGCGCCCTCGGCCGGATTTCGTGGCGCACGCGACGCAGGTCTTCACCGCGAGCTTTCCGAGCGGCCACGCCGCGCTCTCGGCGATCGCCTATCTCACGATCGCGGCGCTTCTGGCGCAAAGTCAGCCTCTGCTCAGGATGCGCATCTATTTCATTTCGCTTGCGGGGCTTCTGACGGCGATCGTCGGCTTCAGCCGCGTCTATCTCGGCGTTCACTACCCGACCGACGTTCTCGGAGGATGGTGCGTCGGCGCGGCTTGGGCCATTGCGTGTTGGGTGGCGGCGGCGCGGCTTGCCAAAGCGGCCGACAAGTGATCGCGGCCGACGGGCCATGTGGTCCGCTTTGGATCGCATGCGGCGGCCGTCGGACTGCCGGCAACTCCCGTTTCGGATCGGGAGCAGCGGCCCGCCCCAATGGGCCCATTCCGTTCCGGAAATTCAAACGGGCCCGCAATCCGCGCGCCATTTCGTTTGACTTCGCGCGGCGCGCCCTCTATAGGGAGCGCCGCTCATGCGCGGCTCCAAGCCGCGCATTTGCTTTTCCGCGTCTGCGGCGAGGCGGAGCGACACCACGAGGCTTCCACTGCCAAGAAGCTGGCCGCGCGGGCACCCGCGCAGAGCCAGGCTGAACACGGAGAAAACGATGTTCGCAGTCATCAAAACCGGCGGCAAGCAATACAAGGTCGCCGCGGACAATGAGATCACCGTCATGGCGCTCGACGGCGAAGCCGGGGCGCAGGTGACGTTCGCCGAGGTTCTCGCGCTGTTCGACGGCGAGATGAGCGAGGTCGGCGCGCCCCATGTCGCCGGCGCCAGCGTCGTCGGCGAGATCGTCGAGCAGACGCGCGGCCCCAAGGTCATCGCGTTCAAGAAGCGCCGCCGCAAGAATTCGCGGCGCAAGCGCGGGCACAAGCAAGACCTGACGATCGTCCGGATCACGCAGATTTTGACCGGCGGCGCCGAGGCCGCGCCGGCCCGGTCGGCGGGATCGCCGGCCGCCGACGCCGCGCCTGAGGCGGCGCCGAGCGATCACGCCGGCTGAGGGTTCCCTCGACGGCGATTTTGAACTATAGACGCGGGAAACCGGCGCTTCTCGAGCGCGACGCGTGGGATTGGAGCGGACGACATGGCTCATAAGAAGGCAGGCGGTTCGTCGCGCAACGGCCGCGATTCGGACGGGCGCCGTCTCGGCGTGAAGAAATTCGGCGGCGAAGCGGTCACCAGCGGGATGATCCTGGTGCGTCAACGCGGCACCAAATTCCACGCCGGCCGCAATGTCGGCATGGGGACCGATCATACGCTGTTCGCCACCGCGCCCGGCGCCGTCGCGTTCGAGCGCAAAGGCGACGGACGCCAATACGTCACGGTAGCCGCGCAAAAAACGGCCGAATGAACGGCGGGGTGCGACGAGCCCCGCCGCGGCGACAGCCCCCGCGGACGGTCTCGAGGAGCCCCCGAGAACAGGAAGGCGGAAATCCTTCCGAGAAAGTCCGGTAAGCCGAAGCGCTTAGAAAGGGGATGCGGGTCGCCGCATCTCCTTCGTCGTTTAGGGGCGGCCTCGTCGAGCCCCTCGCTGGTCCGGAGTGGAAATGTTTCCCGATCTTGCCCGTGACGATGTCTTTCGCCTGGAGACGGCGAGGCTGTGGCTGCGCTGGCCGCGCGCCTCCGACGCGCCGGCGATCCATCGTTATTGCAGCCGCTGGGAGGTGGCCCAGTTCACCGCCCGCATTCCCCATCCCTATCCCTTGGGCACCGCCGAGCGGTTCATCTTCGCCGCCCGCGAGGGCAACGCTTCGGGGCGCGACCTGACGCTGGTCATGACCCCGATCCGCGACAAGCGCGAAGCGATCGGCGCCGTCACGCTGGAAGCGAGGGGCCAGGATCATCTCACCCTCGGCTACGCGCTGGCGCCGGAGACCTGGGGCAAGGGGCTGGCGAGCGAAGCGGTCGAAGCGATGGTCGAAGCGGCCTTTTCCCTGACCGACGCGGTCGAAATCGACGCCAGCTCGCGCGCCGAGAACTCGGCCTCGCGCCGCGTCCTCGAGAAAGCGGGATTTATGTTCGTCGGCGCCGGCCTCGAGGGCGCCCCGGCGCGCGGCGGCCTGGTTCCCTGCGATCGCTTCAGCCTGACCCGCGCCCAATGGGCCCAGCGCCGCGCCGCCCACGGCGCCGCGGGCGCGCCGATCGAGGGAGAAGGCGCCCATGAAATTCCTTGATCAAGCGCGGGTGTTCGTGCGCTCCGGCGACGGCGGCGCCGGCTGCGTTTCGTTTCGCCGCGAAAAATTCATCGAGTTCGGCGGCCCGGACGGAGGCGACGGCGGGCGCGGCGGCGATGTCGTCGTCGAGTGCGCGGACGGGCTCAACACGCTGATCGACTTTCGCTACCAGCAGCACTTCAAAGCCAAGACCGGCATGCACGGCATGGGCAAGAACCGCGCCGGCGGACGCGGCGCGGACATTGTCTTGAAAGTGCCGGAAGGCACTCAGGTCTTCGACGAGGACGGCGAGACCCTGCTCGCCGATCTCAAGACCCCCGGCCAGCGCGTCGTCCTCGCCAAGGGCGGCAACGGCGGCTTCGGCAACGCCCATTTCACCACCTCGACCAATCGCGCGCCGCGCCGCGCCAATCCCGGCCAACCCGGCGTCGAGCGCACCCTTTATCTGCGCTTGAAGCTGATCGCCGACGCCGGCCTCGTCGGCCTGCCCAACGCCGGCAAATCGACGTTCCTGGCCGCCGTCTCCGCCGCGCGGCCCAAGATCGCCGACTATCCCTTCACCACCCTGCATCCCGGACTGGGCGTCGTGCGCATCGACGAG
The DNA here is from genome assembly GCA_963755075.1 of uncultured Alphaproteobacteria bacterium. Lineage (GTDB taxonomy): Bacteria > Pseudomonadota > Alphaproteobacteria > Rhizobiales > Beijerinckiaceae > Roseiarcus. Next base: position 7,157 of record CAVWKL010000077.1, on the reverse strand, counting down.
AGCGACTTCGTGCTCGCCGATATTCCCGGCCTGATCGAGGGCGCGCACGAGGGCGTCGGCCTCGGCGACCGCTTTCTCGGCCATGTCGAGCGCTGCGGCGCGCTGGTGCACCTCGTCGACGCGACCGGCGACAACGCCGGCGCCGCCTACCGCACGATCCGCGGCGAGCTCGCCGCCTACGGCGGCGGCGTCGCCGAGAAGGCCGAGATCGTCGCCCTCTCCAAGGTCGACGCGGTCGACGAGGAGACGCTGAAGACGCAGCGCGAGCGCCTGAAGCGCGCGATGCGCAGATACGGCCCCCCGGTCGCCGAGGGCGCCAAGCGCGCCCCGCCGCTCGACCTCTCGGCGGTCGCCGGCCGCGGCGTCAAGGACGTGCTGCGAGCGGCCCTCGCCGCGATCGCGCGGGCCCGCGCGCGCCAAGCGGCCGAGGCAAAACCCGAGCCGGCCCTCTTGGCTTAAGCGCGATTCCGACAGCCGAACCGCCCGCCCGGGGAAGGCCCGGCGGTCAGCTCGGCGCGGGCTTGGCCTCGGGATCGTCGATCACGCTGACATGGGCGGCGACGATCCGCCAGCCTTGAGGAAACCGCGCCCAGCTCTGCATCTGCCGGCCGATCTTGCCGGGCGCGCCGGCGCGGCGGAACAAGGTCGCGGCGATCGCGAAGTCGCGGCCATAGGCGACGATCCGCGTGCGCTCGAGCTCGCGCGCGAGATCTGTCGGCGCGCGCTTGGCGCGATAGGCGCGGATCGCCTCGGCGCCATAGAGATTCTCGCCGGCGCCGTAACGAATCGTCTGGCTCGAATCGAGAAAGAACCGATCGAGCGCCGCGACGTCGTTGGCGACCAACGCACGTTCGTAATCGCGGAACAAGGCTTCGACCTCGGCGCGCGCCTGCGGATCGTCGACGATCATCGCTCCGCCTTTCGCGCTTCGATCGCGCGGCGCAGATCATTGAGAAAGGGGATGTCGGCGAACTGGTCGGCGCGCACTCGCGCCCAATCGACGCCGGCGGCCGCCGCGCCCTCGGCGCCGGTGCGGATCAGCTCGCTCTCGGTGGCGACGAAGGCGAGCGCGTTGTCGTGCGGCTCCATGACCACCTGCGCCTCCGCGACGACCTGCAGCGAATGGACGGTGGTCGCGATCGGCGTCTTGGCCGTGGTCTTGCCGAGTTCGCGAAAGACGCCGTGCTCGAGATCGGCGAACCCGGCGCCCTTGCCGGTTCGCCCGCCCGCGCGCGTCGCCGCCACGCAGCCGACCACGCAGAAATCGAGCTTCGGCATGTCGTCGAAGCCGATCGGCTCGCCATGGGCGAGGAAGCCTTGCGCAGTCGCCGCGGTCTCGAAATCGACGCCCTTGGCCGCGAGCTTCTCCGGGTCGATGCGCAGATAGGGGAAGCCCCGGGTCAGATAGGGCGCCGGCGCAAACAACAGCTTTCCCTCATACAGCGCCCGCAGGCGCACCGGGATTTGCGGCGGATCGGGGTTGCACTTGACGACGCGCGCGCGCTTCCACTCATCGAGTTCGCTCAGGCGCTTGGCCGCCGCGTCGGCGCCGACGAAGTTGGGAATGCGGTCGAAAACGGGGCCGAGGCTGACGCCCGCCTCTTCGAGCGCCCGCCACACGTTGGCGCGCGCGAGATCCTTGGCGCCGTTGCGCCCGGCCCAACGCGACGTCTCGTTCGTCGTCATGACGCGCTCACGCCAGCCGCTCCCCCTACGCAACCGCCGCGCCGATCGGCGCGCGCGCCACGCCTTCCCGCTCCAAGGCGCGCGCGACGCGCAGAACCAAGTCCTCGCGCCACGGCGCGGCGATGATCTGAACCCCGATCGGCAAAGGCTCGCCTTCGCTCCACAAGGGAACCGCGCAGACGGGCAGGCCGATGAACGAAATCGGCTGGGTGAAGAGGCCCATGTGCGGAGCCGCCAAAATCTCGCGGCCGTCGAGAATGACGGTCGTCTGGCCGAAGCGCGGCGCGCGCGTCGGCGTCGCCGGCGCCAGGACGACATCGACGTCGCGAAAAACCTCGGCGACTTGGTCGCGATGCCAGCGGCGCAGCTTCTGCGCCTTGACCGCCCAGCCGCCCGGCAGCATCGCCCCGGCGATGAGACGGTCGCGCACCCCGGGATCGAAATCATCGGCGCGCTGGCGCAGCCGGTCCGCATGCAGCGCCGCGCCCTCGACCATGGTGATGAGATAGGCCGCGGCGCGGGCGCGCTCGGCCTCCGGGAAGGCGACCGTCCGATCGCATTTGAGCGCCCGGGCGACGCGATCGACCGCTTCATGCGCCGCCGGCTCGCCGCCATGGGCGAAATAGCCGCCGAGGCGCGCGATGCGAAGGCCGGCGGGCCGAGCCTCGAGCGTCGGCGCGACAGGCTCGAAAGGGCGCGGGCATTGCGCGGGATCGTCGGCGTCGGCGCCTTGCATCGCGTCGTAACTCGCGGCGAGGTCGGCGACCGAGCGCGCGAACGGCCCGAGATGGTCGAGGCTGGCGACGAACGGGAAGCTCCCCGCGCGCGACAGGCGCCCGTACGTCGGCTTCAGGCCGAAGACGCCGCAAAAAGAGGCGGGCACGCGGATCGAGCCGTTGGTGTCAGAGCCGAGCGCGATCGGCGTGAGGCCGCCCGCGACCGCCGCAGCCGGGCCGCCGGACGAGCCGCCGGTCATATGGGCGAGATCGTGCGGATTGCGCGAGGGTCCGTCGTGCGCATTCTCGCCGGTGAAGTCGTAGGCGTATTCGGCCATGTTGAGCGCGCCGACGAGGATCGCGTCCGCCGCCTCCAGGCGCGCGATCGCCGTCGCGTCGCGCCGCGCCGGGGCGCGCTCGCGGTTGATCTTGGAGCCGGCGCGCGTCGGCAGTCCCGCGACGTCGAACAGGTTTTTTGCCGCGAAGGGCGCGCCGGCGAGCGGCCCGAGCGTCTCCCTGCGCGCGCGCCGCGAATCGATTTCATCGGCCTTGGCGAGCGCGCGCGCAGCGGTCACGTCGGTGAAGGCGCCGAGCCTCGCGTTGAGGGCGTCGATGCGCGCCAGCGCCGCCTCGACGATCTCTCGCGCGCTTGTCTTTCCGCCGACCAGGGCGGCGCGAAGCTCGTGGGCGCTGAGGGCGTGCAGCGCCGCCGTCATGGCGTGAACACCGGCGCGGGCTCGCTCTCGTCGTCGAGCGGGAACTCGACGACGAGCCGCGCCAGCCGCTCGGCGATCTCGAGGTGCAGCTTGACGATGGGGCGCGCGCCCTCGGGCAGCGCGAGGCCAAGGAGCGGCGCCATCGCCTCGATCAGCGCGTCGGCGTCGAAGCCCGGTTCGCTCATGCCGAACGCCTTGTCGAGTGCGGCGAGCGGCGTCGTCCAGCCGACGATCGCGCCCTGCGCGCGAATCATCGCCAGCGTCGCCGCCTTGAACTCGGGAAAATAGCTCGCCGTCGCGTCCTCGATCAACAGGCATTCGTAGCCGCGATCGTTGGCCTCGCGCATCGAGGTTTGCACGCAAACCTCCGTGGTGACGCCGGCGAAGACAAGCTGGGCGATCCCGCGCGCCTTCAGGAGCGCATCGACCTCGGTCGCGTAGAACATGCCTTTGCCCGGCTTATCGATTTCGAATTCGCCAGGCTCCGGCGCGCAGGCCGTCACGATGGCGGCGCCCGGCTCCCCGCGCACAAGGATGCGCCCCATCGGCCCGGCGTCGCCGATGCGCAACTTGGGATTGCCGCGCCGCCGTTTGGCCGGCGGGCAATCGGAGAGATCGGGCGCGTGGCTCTCGCGCGTGTGCAGGATTGGCCAGCCGCGGGCGCGGAACAGCGCGATGAGCTCAGCGACGGTGGGCACGATCGCGGCGACCGGGGAAAGATCATTGCCGAGGCTCTCGCCGAATCCGCCTTTCTCGACGAAGTCGCGCTGCATGTCGATGACGACCAGCGCGCAATGGTCGGGATCGAGCGGGAACGGGAAGGGCTCGGCGGGAACGGCGATCATCTCAGTGGCCGGCCATGTGGCGTCCGATCGTCGTGCGGTCGGCGTCGGCGGCGTCGGTGAGATAGGCGACCCTGCCCTCGGACATGACGGCGATGCGATCCGACAGCTCGAGAACCTCGTCGAGATCCTCGGAGACCAGCAATACCGCGGCGCCGCGGTTGCGCTGCTCGACGATCTGAGCGCGAATGTCGGCGACCGAGACGAAGTCGAGGCCGAAGCACGGGTTGGCGACGATCAGCACGTCGACGTCGCCGGAGAGCTCGCGCGCCAGCACGGCGCGCTGCACGTTGCCGCCCGAGAGATCGCGGATCGGCGAATCCGGCGAAACCGTCTTGACGTTGTAGCGGGCGATGAGCTCGCGCGCGCGCGCCCGCATCGGTCCCGGCGAAAGCCACCAGCGCAACGAAGCGATCGGCGGCTTGTCGAAACTGCGGAACGCCATGTTCTCGGCCACCGACATCTCCGGCGCGGTGGCGTTCTTCAGCGGCTCCTCCGGCAGACCGAACACCTTGAAGCGGGCGAAATGGTCGCGCTTGGGCTCGAAATCCTGATCGCGGATGAGAATCTGGCCGAGCTTGATCGGCCGTTGTCCCGACAACGCCTCGACGAGCTGGCTCTGGCCGTTGCCGGAAACGCCGGCGATGCCGACGATCTCGCCGGCGCCGACCGTCAGATCGAAGCCGGCGACCGCGTCGCGGCCCTCGTCGTTCTCGACGAAGAGCCCGGCGATTTCCAGCGTCTTGCCGCTCTTGGGCGCTTTCACGTGCGCGCCCAAGGGGCGCACGACCGCGTCGCCGATCATCATCGCCGCCATTTCGCGCGTCGTCAGCTCGCCGACCTTGCCGCCGCCGATCCTCGCCCCGCGGCGCAGCACGCTGACGTCGTCGCAGAAGGCTTCGACCTCGCGGAACTTGTGGGTGATCATCAGCGCGGTGATTTCGCCGCGGTGCGCCATGTCCTTGAGGAGGCCGAGGATCTCGTCGGCCTCGCCCGGCGTCAGCACCGAAGTGGGCTCGTCGAGAATGAGGAAGCGCTGGTCGAGATAAAGCAGCTTGAGGATTTCGAGCTTCTGCTTCTCGCCGGCCGCGAGCGAGGAGACCGGCCGGTCGAGCGGCACGCGAAACGGCATGCCCTGAAGAAACGCTTCGAGCCTGGCGCGCTCCTTGCGCCAATTGATGACAGCGGGCGCGTCGGCGCGGCTCGCCACCAGATTCTCCGCCGCGGTCAGCGACGGCACCAAGGTGAAGTGCTGGTAGACCATGCCGACGCCGAACGCCTGCGCGTCGCGCGGGTTGTGCACCGCGACCTCTTCGCCGTCGAGCAGCAGCGTTCCGCGGTCGGGCGTGTAGAAGCCCATCACGCACTTGACCAGGGTCGATTTGCCCGCGCCGTTCTCGCCGAGCAGGGCGTGAAAGGTGCCGGCGGGCACGCGGATCGAGACGTCGTCGAGCGCGGTGAAGCGGCCGAAGGTCTTGGTCATGCCGACGGTTTCCAGCGACGGACCGCGCGCGGGTCGGGCGCGGGGTTGGACGAGCGGCGAGACTTCGGTCATGGCAGGCTCGCAAGATAGGCGTTCGAATCGGCGACCGCGCCGAACACGCCGCCCTGCATCGTCACCATCTTGAGCGCGGCCTTATGATTGCCGGGATCGGTCGCGCCGCAGCAATCGCCGAGGATCAGGCACTCGAAGCCGCGGTCGTTGGCCTCGCGCATGGTGGTGTGAACGCAGACGTCGGTGGTGATGCCGGTCAGGACGAGATTGTCGACGCCCCGCGAGCGCAGGATGAGTTCGAGATCGGTGGCGCAGAACGAGCCCTTGCCCGGCTTGTCGATGATCGGCTCGCCGGGCGCCGGCGCGAGGTCGTCGATGATGGCCCAGCCCGGTTCGCCGCGCACCAGAATCTTGCCGCACGGGCCGGGGTCGCCGATCCCGGCGCCGATGCGCCGCGAGCGCCAACGCTTGTTTTCGGGCAGATCGGAAAGGTCGGGGCGGTGGCCCTCGCGCGTGTGGATGACGTGATAGCCCTTGGCGCGCATCGCCGCGAGCACGGCGCGAATCGGCGCGATCGGCGCCCGCGTCAGCGACAGGTCGTAGCCCATCCGGTCGACGTAGCCGCCGATGCCGCAGAAGTCGGTCTGCATGTCGATGATGACGAGCGCCGTGTTGGCGGGGCGCCAGTCGCCGTCGAAGGGCCAGGGATAGGGGTCGGCGGCGAGCGTCGGCATGCTACTTGACCATGCTCAGTTCGCCCGGCATGTCGCGCGCCGAGCGCGTCGCGCTCGACGTCGCGATCATGATGATGAGCGTGAGGATGTAGGGCGCGGCGTTGAAGAAGTAGTAGCCCTGCGTGACGCCGACCGATTGCAGCGCCGGGCCGATCGCGCCGGCGCCGCCGAACAGCAGCGCCGCGAGCACGCAGCGCAGCGGGCTCCAGCGCGCAAAGATCACCAGCGCCACCGCCATCAGGCCCTGCCCCGAGGAGAGGCCCTGGTTCCACGAACCGGGATAATAGAGCGACAGAAACGCCCCGCCGATTCCGGCGAGAAACCCGCCCGCCGCGGTCGCCAGAAAGCGCACCCAATCGACGGAAATGCCCATCGCGCGCGCCGCCACGGCGCTGTCGCCGACGGTGCGCACGATGAGGCCCCAGCGCGTATTGCGGAACGTCCAGGCGAGCAGAACCGCCACCGCGACGCCGATGAAGAACAGCGGATTGACGTCGAGGGCGTTGCGCAAGTCCGCGTCGGAGCTGAACGCGCCGAGCGAGATGGCGCCGAGGCGGGGCGCGGTCGGCTGGATATAGGGTTTGCCGAAGAAGAAGGCGACGCCGGTGCCAAACAGCATCATCGCGATGCCGACCGCGACGTCGTTGACGCGCGGCAGGCGGCAGATCGCGCCGTGCATGGCGCCGAGGACCGATCCGGCGAGGCCCGCCGCGAGCACCCCGGCCCACGGGGATTGGGTGTGATAGGAGATGGCGTAGGCGACCATCGCGCCGAGCACCAGCGTGCCCTCCTGGCCGAGATTGACCCGGCCCGATTTTTCCGTGAGACACTCGCCGAGCGCGACGAACATGAACGGCGTCGAGACGCGGATTGCCCCGCCGAGCATGGCGATGAGGACGATGGCGACGGCGCCGTTCACGTGCGCTCCTTCTGCTCGCCCGAGCGGAAGAAGGCGAAGCGGCCATCGA
>CAVWKL010000076.1:0-44016 GCA_963755075.1 uncultured Alphaproteobacteria bacterium | reverse complement strand
CGCCGGTAAAGAGATTGTCGACGCACAAGACTTCGGCGCCTTGGGCGAGCAACCGCTCGCAGAGATGCGAGCCGAGAAATCCGGCGCCCCCGGTGACCAACACCCTTTTCGCCACGCCAATGCTCACCGCGAGAATCTCCCTTTGAAAGGCGCGATCGCCGCGCCTGTCCCGCGCTTAGGGACATGGCCGTCCAACGCTGACATAGCTGAATCCAGCGCCCTGCACATAGTCAGGGGGGTAGACGTTGCGCAGATCGACGAGAATCGGCGTCGCCATCACCGCTTTGAGCGCGGCGAAATCGAGGGCGCGAAAGGCGTCCCATTCCGTCATGATGACGATCGCGTCCGCCGATTTCGCGCAGCTATAGGCGTCGGACGCAAGAACGACGTCGGGCAGCAGGGGGCGCGCCACCTCCATGCCTTCCGGGTCGAACGCTTTGACGAGGGCGCCGGCGTCCTGCAATCCGGCGATGATCGCCAGCGACGGCGATTCGCGCATGTCGTCGGTGTTCGGCTTGAAGGTCAATCCGAGGATGGCGATGGTTTTGCCGCGCACCGTTCCGCCGCACGCGGCGATGACCTTGCGGGCCATCGCGCGCTTCCTTTGTTCGTTGACCGCAACGACCGTCTCGATCAGGCGGACCGGCGCGCCAGAGTCCTGCGCGGTCTTGACCAGGGCCAAGGTGTCCTTGGGGAAGCAGGAGCCGCCGAATCCTGGGCCGGCATGAAGGAATTTCGAGCCGATGCGATTGTCGAGGCCTATGCCGCGGGCGACCTCCTGAACGTTGGCGCCGACCTTCTCGCACAGATCGGCGATTTCGTTGATGAAGGTGATTTTCATCGCCAGAAACGCGTTGGCGGCGTACTTGGTGAGTTCGGCGGTTCGGCGACTGGTGGTGAGGATCGGCGACCGATTGAGGTAGAGAGGTCGATAGATTTCCGCCAGGATCGCCGAGGCGCGTTCGTCGTCGACGCCGATCACGATCCGATCGGGTCGCTTGAAGTCCGCGATCGCGGCGCCCTCGCGCAAGAATTCCGGGTTCGAGGCGACGGAGAAATCCGCGTCGGGTCGGGCCTCGCGAATGAGGCGTTCGACCTCGTCGCCGGTTCCCACCGGCACGGTCGATTTCGTCACGATCACCGTATACTTCGAGATCGCCTTGGCAATATCGCGAGCCGCCGCGTAGATGTAGGAGAGATCGGCGAAACCATCGCCGCGACGCGACGGCGTGCCGACGGCGATGAAAACGGCGTCGGCGTCATCGACCGCCGATTTCAGATCCAGCCCAAAGATCAACCGCCCTTGCTTGAGGTTGCTCTCGACCAGGGTGTCCAGCCCAGGTTCGAAAATCGGGTTGCGGCCCGCCTGGAGGGCCCTGATCTTGGCTTCGTCCTTGTCGACGCAATGAACGTTATGGCCGAAATCCGCAAAGCAAGCGCCCGACACCAGGCCGACATAGCCAGCCCCGAGTATAGCGATTTTCATTTTCTGCCTTGACCCCGCTGTTCGCGAGACGACCGTTACGATGGGCGCCGCCATCGAACGGAGCGCCGTCGGAGCGCCCTTCTTCCGACCCAACCCATACGCCAAAGACCGGGGTCTCGACGAGACCTTTCGCTGGTTTGCCCGAGTTGCGGTCCCATGACAAATCACGAAATCTGCGGCTTGCGGCTCGTGGATGGCGCGAGGCGCGCCGGCTCACGGACTTGCGGGAAGATCGCCCAGGCGTCGGGCCGGCTATATCTCGGCGAAGCCGAGTTTGGTGAGCCGAATCATTTCAAGTTCGAGCCTCAGCCAGCCCTGATCCGCACAATAGGTCAGCGCCGCCTGGTAGTCGGCGAACTTGCCCATGTTCTTGGCCAGGAACTCGCCGCTGACCACACTGGCGCGCAAACTTTGGCCTGGCCGAAGATTCCTGTCGCGAAAGATCGTCAGCATGGCCATGGCGTAATCCTCGTCCGCCGGCAGGGTCGCCATGGTCCCCTCCCTCTGTTGTGGGAGAACGATTGCGATGGAACGATGCGTGGGCGCCTCATGTCGTCACGGACGGCGCGAATCGCAAGGGCGCGCGGAACGCCGACCGCGCCAACTCGCCGGCGGAAGCGCGGGCGATGGGAACATGCGCTAGGGCTAAGAAATCAGCGACTTCAGCCAGCCCTTCTTCGATTCGCCCTCGCCTGCGTCGGCCGGCGCGTCGGATTGAGGCGCTTCGGCGGGCGCCAGCGCGGCCGCCAGATTCTGAAAGAACTCTCCCGCAAGCTTCTTGGCGGTCGAGTCGATCAACCGCGCTCCGAGTTGGGCGAGCTTGCCGCCGATATGCGCATCGACCTCATAGTGCAGGTTCGTCGCCGCCTCGCCGTCCGCTTCGAGCTTTACGCTCGCCCCGCCCTTGGCGAATCCGGCGACGCCTCCCGAGCCTTCGCCTGCAATTCGGTAGCCGTTGGGCGGGTCGAGGTCCGACAAGGTCACCTTGCCCGCGAACGTCGCTTTCACCGGACCGAGCTTGACGACCACGGTCGCCGTCATGTCCGTCGGCGACGTCATGGCGAGGCTCTGACAGCCGGGAATGCAACGCTTGAGAATTTCAGGATCGTTGAGGGCGGCCCAGACTTTCGCCTTGGACGCCGGCACGCGTTGAGTTTCGTTCAGCTGCATGAAGCAAGGCCTCGAGACGTTGGGGATTTGCAAACGGCGGTTGCCGTTGACGCGACAAGATGCCGCTTCGCACGCTTGCCGCGGGGCCTTACGGGCTAGCGCGACAAATCGGGCTGAAACTTTCCATGCCCAGGCCGAACATGTGATGGCCGGTCAGGCAGCAGTCGGGCAGCGCCATTGCAGCCAGGACAAGGAAGAGCGCCAGCCAATGCTCGGCGCGCGGAGCGCGCAAGAACCGGGAAAGATCGGCTCGCGGCGTCGTTTGAGCGAAGGCCGTCATGACGGGTTTCCTCCTGAAGTTGGCGCGCTCGTTTCTTCCGCGCGTTGCATGCGGCGTCGCGCCGCGACCAATTCCGCCAGGATCGACAAGGCGATTTCCTCGCTGGTGATCGCGCCGATGTCGAGGCCGGCGGGCGCCTTGATCGCCGCGAGCCGGCCGGCCGCGACGCCCTCTCGGGCCAGTTCCGCCCGTAACGTTTCCGCCTTGCGTCGCGATCCGACAAAGGCGGCGTATGGCGCGTCCATGCCAGCGGCGACCTTAAGCGCGGCCCGGTCGCCTGCGCCTTGCGTCGAAACGACGACGAAGACGCGCGGACCCCAACCCGCCGGGGCGGCGAACCCCTCGACCTTGGCGCAGGAGATTGCGAAGCGGCCGAGTTCGCCCGCCGGCGCCGCCGCCGCGACGGCGAAGCCCATCTGGGGGGCCAAGGCGGCGAGCGCCACGGCGACCGGCGAAGCGCCCAGGATCAACAACCGCGGAGGGGGCAACACCGGCTCGACAAAAATGTCCATCGTTCCCTGGCTGGGGCAGCTGTTCTTGGCGTAGAGGACGCCGGCGCGATCTTCGCCCGGCGAAACCCCGAGATCGGCCAAGAGTTCCTGCGGCGCGATCGAGACCAGACGGGATTGGCCGTCCAGGAGGCATTGGCGCGCCGCCTTCAGCACCGCGGCGCGCGCGCAGCCGCCGCCGATCCAGCCTTCTTCGATCGAGCCGTCGGCCGCGATAAGCGCTTTGGCCCCCGCCTTGGCCGCGGTGACGGAAACCGTGCGCACGACGGTGGCGAGCGCGAAGACTTCGCCGTTGGCCTGCCTTTGCGCCGCTCGATCGAGAACGCCCATCTCAAATCCTCGCCAAATAGGGTTCGAGCGCCGCGAGGCTGTCGAGACTATGGGCGGGCGCGAAGAGGTCGAGGAACGGCAAGGCCGCCTGCATGCCGCGCGCGCTCGGCTCGTAGCCGTCCCGGCCCATGAGCGGATTGAGCCAGACGATGCGCTTGCATCGGCGACGCAAGGCCCGCATGGCGGCCCCGAGCGCTTCGGGGGCGCCGGTGTCGTATCCGTCGGAGAGAATCATCACGCAGGTGCGCGAGTGGATGACCCGGCGCGCGTGCCAGCGATTGAACGCGGCGAGACACTCGCCGATTTTCGTGCCGCCGCCGATGCCCTGCGCCATCAAAGCCAAGCGGTCCAAGGCGCGGGCGGGATCGCGTTCGCGCAAGGCCGAAGACACGTGCGCGAGGCGGGTGTGAAAGAGAAACGCTTCCGATTCGCGGAACGACAGCGATACGGCCTGCAGAAAGCGGGTGAAGACGGCGATGTAGGGCTCCATCGATCCCGACGCGTCGAGCAAGACGACCAGGCGCAAGGGCTTCGCCTTGCGCCGGCGAAACTTCAATTCGATCGGTTCGCCGCCATGGGCGACGCTGTGGCGGATCGTCGAGCGCAGATCGAGCCGCCGGCCGCGGGCGCGCGCGCGCTCGCGGCGGGTCAGGCGCGCGCGCATCCGGCGCGCCAGGCGCTCGGCCAAGGCCACGGCCTCCGCCCTGTCCTTCTCGCTGTTGAGCTTGCGCAAGTCCTTTGCGGACGCGCTCTCATGCGCGGACGCGCCGCCCTTACGGCCTCGCCCCTCGGCCAAAAGGCCCTCCGTCGGGGCCTTGTCGGTCGCTTCCGGAAAGGCGGACGGCCGATCCCCGGCGCCCGGACCCGCCTCGAACTTGCGCGATGAGCGCGCCGCCAGACCATGGGCGGTGACCCGCGCCGCGGTTTTCGCCCCGCGTCCGCGCCAGAACGCCTCGAACAATTCATCGAAGCGCCCGAGATCGGAGTGACGCGAGCAAAGGAGAGACTTCAGCGCAGCGCGCAAGAGCTCGGGCCGTTCCGCCAGCGGCGTGGCGAGGATCCGCGCCGCGTCTTGAACCTCCGCATGGCCGATCGCCAACCCGGCGCCGCGCAGCGTATGCACAAAGCCGGCGAGGCGCGCCCGCATCATCGGGCCGGGCCCGGATTCCTCAGCGTGGCGACTGATGAGGCGCGCGCTCATCAGGCCACCCTGCCGAGCAGGCGCTGAACCGTCTGCGCGCTGACGCGCGCGCGGTCTTCATGAGTTTTGAGCAGGGCGATCAGCGTATCGTGCACGACCTCCGGCTCTTGCCGCATGTCCTCGACGCCAAGCCCGGCGAGCGTCGCCGCCCAGTCCAGCGTTTCGGCGACGCCGGGGACTTTGCGCAGCTCTTCCTTGCGCAACATCCCTACCATGCGCGCCACCTGCAGCGCGAGGCGAGCGTCGATTTCCGGCTGGCGCACGAGGATAATCGCGGCTTCGCGATCGACGTCGGGAAAGTCGAGATAGTGATAGAGGCAGCGGCGGCGCAAGGCGTCGGAAAGTTCGCGCGTCCCGTTCGAAGTCAACACGACGCGCGGAATGGTGCGGGCTTTGATCGTGCCGAATTCGGGAATCGTGACCTGAAAATCCGACAGCAATTCGAGCAGGAACGCCTCGAATTCCTCGTCGGCGCGATCGACTTCGTCGATCAGCAGCACGGGCGCGGACTCGCGCCGGATCGCGGCGAGCAGCGGGCGCTCGAGCAGATAGGTTTCGGAGAAGATCTGCGCTTCGATTTCGCCGGCGCTGACGCCGGAGCCTTCGCGCGCCTTGATCGCCAGCAATTGTCGCTGATAGTTCCATTCGTAGAGCGCCGCGCTGGCGTCGAGTCCTTCATAGCATTGCATGCGTATGAGCTCGCAGCCGTGCGTCGCGGCGAGCGCCTTGGCCACTTCCGTCTTGCCGACGCCGGCCTCCCCTTCGATGAGCAGCGGGCGCTTCAGGTGATCCATCATCCACAGCGCGGTCGCGAGGTCGCGATCGGCGACGTAGCCGGCTTCGGCGAGCTTTGCGGCGATCGCCTCGCGAGGGATGGAGCTAGCCACGCGCGCCCTCCGCCCCCTCTGCCGCCTTCGGGCGTTCATCAGAACGCCCGTCCGTCGACGGGCTACGGCCGGAGACGGTTGGGACGAGCGGGCAGGTCGTCGAGCCGATCCCTTCGCGGACCCTCATCCGGCGCCAAAGACCGTTCGCCGGAACGCCCATCCGACGACGCGCCACAAGGCGTTCGCCAGAACGCCTCATGGCGGAAGAAGGGATCACTTATGCAGCCCCAGGTTCTCCGCCGCCTGCCAGACCCGATAGGCGTCGTGCGGCATGGCGATATGCGTCGAGCCCAGAAACTTGAACGCATCGTTCACCGCGTTGGCGAAGCAGGGCACGCTGCCGACGTTGGGGCTTTCGCCCACGCCTTTGGCCCCGATGGGGTGATGCGGCGATGGCGTGACCGTGTAGTCCGTCTCCCAATGCGGCGTCTCCACCGCGGTGGGGAGGAAATAGTCCTGGAATGAGACGTTCTTGACGTTGCCTTCCTCGTCGTAAACGATTTCCTGGCCCATCGCGATGGCGTAGCCCTCCGTGCAGCCGCCATGCACCTGCCCCTCGATGATCATCGGGTTGATGCGCGTGCCGCAATCGTCCAGCGCATAGAACCGCCTGACCTTGTGGACGCCGGTGTCGACGTCGATCTCCATCGCGCAGATATAGGCGCCGAAGGGATAGGTCATGTTCGGCGGATCGTAATAGCTCACCGCCTCCAGCCCCGGCTCCATGCCGGGCGGGACTTTGTTGTAGGCGGCCCAAGCGAGTTGGGTCATCGTCTTGAATTGCTCGGGATTGCCTTTGACCCGGAACCGATCGACGTCCCATTCGAGATCGCCCTCGTGCACTTCCAGGAGATAGGCGGCGATCATCTGCGCCTTGGCCTTGATCTTGCGCGCCGCCATGGCGATCGCCGCGCCGGCGACGGGCGTCGAGCGCGAGCCGTAGGTGCCCAAGCCGTAAGGCGCCGTGTCGGTGTTGCCCTCTTCAATCGCGATGTCGTCGGCGGGAATGCCGATTTCGCTCGCAATGATCTGGGCCCACGTCGTCTCATGCCCCTGCCCCTGGCTCTTGGAGCCCATGCGCCCGAATCCTTGCCGGTCGGATGAATGCGGATCTCCGCCGAATTGAACATCGCGATGCCCAGGATGTCGCAGTTCTTCGACGGCCCCGCGCCGACGATCTCGGTGAAAAAGGCGACGCCGATGCCCATGATCTCGCGCGTCTCGCCGCGCTTGAACGCCTCCTGCTTGGCTTTCTGCTCCTCGCGCAGCTTGCGATAGCCGGTCGCGTCGAGCGCCTTCTGTATCGCCATGTGGTAGTCGCCCGAATCGTATTCCCAGCCGAGCGCGGAGTGGTAGGGAAACTGCTCGCGCTTGATGAAGTTCTTCATGCGGAAGTCGACCGGGTCGAGCCCGAGCTTCTGCGCCATGATGTCCATCGCGCGCTCGATCGCATAGGCGACTTCCGTCACCCGGAAAGAGCAGCGATAGGCGACGCCGCCCGGCGCCTTGTTGGTGTAGACGCCGTCGACGGAGAGGTGCGCGACGGGAAAATCGTACGACCCGGTGACGATGTTCGAGAAGCCGGCGGGCCATTTCGAAGGGTCGGCGCAGGCGTCGAAGGCGCCGTGGTCGGCCAGGATATGGACGCGCAAGCCGGTGACCTTGCCGTCGCGGGTCGCGGCGATTTCCGTGGTCATGTGATAGTCGCGCGCAAAGGAGGTGGTCGAGAGATTCTCGATGCGGTCCTCGACCCATTTCACCGGCAAGCCGGTCACGATCGAGGCGACGGCGGAGCAGATGTAGCCGGGATAGGCCCCGACCTTGTTGCCGAAGCCGCCGCCGATGTCGGGCGAGACGACGTGGATCTTCTGCTCGGGAAGGCCCGAGATCAGGGCCACGACCGTGCGGATGACGTGCGGCGCCTGGAAGGTTCCGTAAATGGTGATTTCGCCGGAAATCTTGCTGAAGCTCACCACGCACTGGCAGGTCTCGAGCGGGCAAGGGTGCACCCGCTGATAGACGAGCAGATCCTTGGTGGCGACCTCGGCTTGCCGGAAGGCGGCGTCCGTCAGGTCCTTGTCGCCGACCTGCCAATTGAAGATGTGATTGTAATGCTTGCGCGGTCCATGCGCGCCGTCCGTCTTGCCCTTGATGTCCTCGCGCAGGACGGGCGCGTCCGGCGTCCATCGCCTTGAACGGGTCGACGACGACCGGAAGGTCCTCATACTCCACTTCCACCAGGTCGGCCGCGTCGGCGGCGATATAGCGGTCGGTGGCGACGACGAAGGCGATTTCCTGGTTCTGGAAAAGCACCTTGCCGTCGGCCAGCACCATCTGCACGTCGCCGGCGAGCGTCGGCATCCAGGCGAGGTTGACGCCCTTCAGATCCTCGGCGGTCAGCACCGCGACGACGCCGGGGACGGCCTTGGCCTTCGACGTGTCGATCTTGAGGATGCGCGCATGGGCGTGACTGGAGCGATGAAAGTCGCCGTGCAGCATGCCGGGCAGCTTGATGTCGTCGATATAATTGCCGCGGCCCTGGGTGAAGCGCACGTCCTCGACGCGCTTGCGCTTGCAGCCCATGCCTTGCAGTTTTTCGGCGCGCTCGAGCGAAGTGGGATCGGTGGGAGCGTTCATTCCGCGGCTTCCTTATATTCGACGCCATTGATCTTCGCGGCGGCGTATTGGATGGCTTTGACGATGTTCTGGTAGCCGGTGCAGCGGCAGAGATTGCCGGATATGCCCATGCGGATCTCGGCTTCGCTGGGGTTCGGCGTTTTCCTGCAGCAGGCGATGGGCGCGCATGATCATGCCGGGCGTGCAATAGCCGCATTGCAGGCCATGCATTTCGCGAAAGGCCTCCTGCAAGGCGTGCAGCTTGCCGTCGGCGCCCGGCCATGCCCTCGATCGTGAGCACCTCGGCGCCTTCCGCCTGCACCGCAAAGATGGTGCAGGACTTCACCGACTTGCCGTCGAGGTCGACGGTGCACGCGCCGCAATGGGAGGTGTCGCAGCCGATGTGCGGGCCGGTCAGGCCCAGGTTTTCGCGCAAATAGTGGATCAGCAGCGTGCGCGGCTCGACTTCCGCCGAGACGCTCTTGCCGTTGACCTTCATGCCGACGTAGCATTTCGACATTGCGCATCCCCTCAGGCGGTCGCGCGCGCGAAGGCGCGGCTCAAGGCGCGGGCGGTCATCACGCCCGCCATTTTCGTGCGATATTCGGCCGAGCCGCGTCCGTCCGCGGCCGGGGCGGCAATCGCCTCCGCGGCGGCCGACGCTTTGGCGAGGCTTGCTTTGTCGAGCCCGGTCCCGATGACCGCCTGCGCCGCGGCGGCCGCAAAAAGCGCAGTGTCGGCGACATTGGTGAGACCGATCGCGCAAGTCGCGATTCGGCCGCCGGAGACCGTGAGAAGCGCCGCCGCGGCGGCGGTCGCATAGTCGCCGACCTTGCGCTTCAGCTTTTCATAGGCGTAGCCGTGGCCGGCGGGCGGCACGGGAAAGCGGACCGCCGTCAGAATCTCGCCGGCAAGGGCGGACGTCGTATAGGCGCCCTGATAATAGTCGCGCGCCGCGAGCCGGCGTTCGCCGCCGGGGCCGCGCAGCACGTAGCTTGCGCCCAATGCCATCATCAACCGCCGGCATGTCGTTGCCGGGATCGCCGTTGGCGACGTTGCCGCCGATCGTGCCCATGTAACGCACTTGCGGGTCGGCGATCTGGGCCGACGTCTCTCGGATGATCGGCGCGCGGGCCGCCAGCACTTCGCTGGCGATCAATTCGTGCTGCGTCGTCATCGCGCCGATGACGATTTCGCCCCCCTCGAGGCGGATCCCCTTGAGTTCCGCGATGGCGGCGAGATCGACGAGGTGGCTGGGCGCGGCCAGCCGCAACTTCATCAACGGGATGAGGCTGTGGCCGCCGGCGATCACGCGGGCCTCCGAGTCGAGCCTGCTCAGGAGGCCGATCGCGTCGTTGAGGCTGACGGGTCGATGATAGTCAAAAGTGCCCGGTATCAAGCGCACCCTCCCCTGAACTGCGGTCCGGTTCCCTGGTCGCGGACTTCGGATCCCTGGGGATGGTCGCGCTATGGGCCGCGCCTAATCAAGGCGGGATGAATCGATTGCGGCAAAAAAGGCGCCAACCGCCGCCGTTCCGCACGAAATGCGTCAACATCTCTGACGGATTTCACGAACGGCGGTCTGCCGTCAACTTGCCATCGCCTCGACCAGCATCTTGACCTGGCGATACTGGGCGCGGGCGATCGGGACGCTGCAGCGGACCGGCACTCCGATTTCGGCGATCGCATTCTCGCCGGCGCGCTTCACCCGGGCGACGCGACGGATCGCGATGATGTGGCTGCGATGCGCACGAATGAAATATCGCCGATCCAGACGCTCCTCGACCGCTCTGATCGACAAATTGCAGAAATACTCCTGCTCGCCGTCGTAAATGTAGGTGTAATGCGCGTTGGCGCGAACCGCGAAGATTTCGTCCGGCGAAATATCGCGCCAGCGTCCGTCCTTTTCGACGCGTATGCAATCGGCGCGCGGATCCCGCAGTGGCGGGGGCGGCGCGACTAGCTGTGATCGGCCGGAAACGAGCGCGGGCGGCTTCGCGCGGCGCTCGGGGGCGGCGGAAATCGCCGCACCAGGGGGTTCGGCGACGGTCGGTCCATCCGGCACAAGGGAAAGCAGGAAGGCTCCGGAGACGCCAAAGGCGACCAATGTCGTCAGCAACGCCAACGTATTGCGCGACAGGGCCGAGTCGGCGCCGACGAACCGCGAGACGTCGAAACATTGCGGGTCCAATCGCATTCCCGCCATGGCGGTGTAATGCATCCCGGAAATCGCCAGCCCGAGGACCAGCGCCCCGAGCAGAACGCGCCGCTTTGTCGGGCGGCTGTCGAGGGCCCAAAGCGCGAGCGCGCTGGCGCCGATGGAGACCGCGACGGATGCGACGACGTAAGGCGTCTCCTGACGCGTCGGCCCGGCCAGGTGCACCGCCGACATGCCGACATAATGCATGAGACTGATGCCGAGCCCCATCGCGACCGCCCCGGCGCCGATGCGGGTGACGGGCGGTCCGTCCGCATGCGCGGCATAAACGCCGACGCCAACCACGATCACGCAGATCAAAAACGAAACCAGGGTCGGCAATACGAGATAGTCGATCGCGGACGGGAAATTCGCCGCCAGCATGCCGACGAAATGCATCGACCAAACGCCGGTCGCCAGGGTCAGCGAAGCGCCGGCAAGCGACAGACGCCGACGAAACCCTTCCGCGCGCTCCAATTCGCGCGCCAACGAAAGTCCGACGAAACTGCCCTGAACGGCGATTGCGATGGATAGCGCTACGAGCCACGGCTCGTGCGGGACCGTCATCCGCGACCTCCCTTTGTCTTCCTTAGGCGACAATATGCTATAGGATGCTATGCGTTGGCGCCGCTCCTCGCAACTTGGCGCCTCGGGCCGAGTCGCGCCCGCCGAGGCGGAAAGCGCCCCCTCCTTCGTCGACGCGCCATCGGCCCTCCCCCACCGCGCCCGTCCGGCCGCCCGGGACGTTCAAGCCTCCTGCCGGCGGCCGGACGACCACGAATTCGCGGATCTGTAATCTCGACCCATTCTAAGAATAAATCCGAAATATTGCCGAATTTGGGCCAATTCGGCGGCCTGAGCGACTCGGAGAGCGGTTCCGGCGTCGATCAGCGCGTCGGGGCGGCGTCTTGATCTGACGCAGATTCTTTGATCTGGTGGCGGCTCCGAATCGAACTCGTTCCGAGACCTCGGCGACGATCCCGCATGAACCACGATGGGGTTGCGGCGCGTCTTGCTGGTTGCCCCCGGCGAGCAGGCGGCGAAGCGCGCGGCAGGGAACCCGGCACGACCGATGGTCCTCGTACAAAACAAGTGTTCGGCAGGAAGCCAAGGTGATCATCGAGAGCGGGCGGCGACGCCAGAACGCCGCCAGACCACACGGATCCCTGGGCTACAGGCGCCAGTGCGGCGGAGGTCCTCGCGTCCGCCTTCGCCGCGCGGGCGCCCTCGCGACCCCGCCCAACGGCGCCGCCCAAGCAAGCCGAGAGGCCGACCTTGAACTCACCTTCGCCTTGGACCACTCGACGGGGCTGATCAGCCGTGGTTGATGTTGGTCCAATTTCCTCATATTCACAGGTCGCATACCAACCGGCGACTGGTCACCCGAAGAGAACAAATCGATGATGTCCCCCTATCTAATCGAAAATCGGCATCTGGCGGTCAAGCGATGCAGATATGGTCTATTCATGTACAACCGCAACGACGCGTTTATCGGGCGCAGTCTCGACCTCTACGGCGAGTGGTGTGACTTCGAAATCCGACTGATGCGGCGATTCATCAGGTTGGGCGACACTGTGATCGATGCGGGGGCCAACATCGGCACGCACGCAATAGCTTTTGCGAACTTGGTTGGGCCCACCGGCCTCGTTCATGCGTTCGAGCCACAGCGCCGGAACTTCTTGGTGCTCGCCGGCAACGTCGCACTCAATGGCCTCGACAATGTCCACTGCCACCAAAAAGCGGTTGGAGAATCGATCGGCGAGATCGGACTTCCGCCGTTGCCGCCGCCAGACATAAATTTCAATTTTGGCGCTGTATCGCTCTCGCGCGAATCCGCGAATAAGGAAAACGTGCCGCTTGTCACGCTCGATTCGCTCAAACTGCCCGCATGCCGCCTGATCAAGATCGATACGGAGGGCATGGAGCCGCAAGTGTTGAACGGGGCGCAAGAATTAATCGGACGGTGCCGACCGCTGCTGTACGTCGAGAACAACGAACCTGGAGCATCGCGGAGATTGAGCAAGATTCTCCGTGCTCAAGGGTATACTGCGTGGTGGTCGATATTTCCCTACTTTGACCCAAACAATTTCTATTCAAACACAGAGAACATCTGGCAAAACGTGGTGCCGTCAGCAAATATGCTTTGCGCGCCGAAAGAGGCAAATCTCGATCTCGCTGACCATGAGCCATTCTTGGGCGAGGACGATGATTGGAAAGCCTGCTGGCGACGGGTCGCCAGCCGCGCGCAACAGTAATGCGACTTAACGATATCCGAGACACAATTGTCGGTTAAGATCGCTTTGCCAGGCGCGCCTCCACGCGCTCGGGGGCGCCGAGAACAACTCCTGCCTGCGCTGGCCATCACTGAAGGTCGCGGTCGTTTTGCCGTTGGGGCGGGGAACAGCTGTATGACTTGGGGGCGCGAATCTTCGCGAAAGACCTCGAACCGATCGTCAACGCTTGCGATCGGGTTGCTGGTCGAAAGTCATCGAGATTGTGAGATCGAAGGGCGAGATTCGCACAAACGCAGCGCCGCGTTGGCGGCGATTTCATTTGACGTCCGATCAGCTCGGTCGGGGTCCGCGCCAGACCGGCGCCTGAGGCCGCCGAATCCATCCTCGCGCAAGGCGAAGCGTGTAGGCACGCCCTCGTGATCATGCGGGAGAACGCCCAATGTTTGGTGGAAAGAGAATCCTCGTCACTGGCGGCGCAGGATTTCTTGGATCGCACTTATGCGAACGCCTGCTCGACGAGGGCGCCGAGGTTCTCTGCGTCGACAACTACTTCACCGGCAGGCGCGCGAACATCGCGCATCTGCTGCAAAACCCCGGATTTGAAGCGCTGCGCCACGACGTGACGCTGCCGCTCTTCGTCGAAGTCGACGCCATATTCAATTTCGCCTGCCCGGCTTCGCCCGTTCACTATCAATTCGATCCCGTCGCGACCACCAAAGTGTCGGTGAACGGGGCGATCAATATGCTCGGCCTGGCCAAGCGATTGAAGATTCCGATCCTGCAAGCCTCCACCAGCGAAGTCTATGGCGACCCGGCCATGCATCCGCAAACCGAGGCCTATTGGGGCAACGTCAATCCGATCGGACCGCGCGCCTGTTACGACGAGGGCAAACGCTGCGCCGAAACGCTGTTTTTCGATTATCATCGGCAGCACCGTCTCGCCATCAAGGTGATGCGCATCTTCAACACCTACGGCCCGCGCATGCATCCCAACGACGGGCGGGTGGTGTCGAACTTCATCGTCCAGGCGCTGAAGAACGAACCGATCAGCATCTACGGCGACGGTTCGCAGACCCGCTCGTTTTGCTACGTCGACGACCTCATCGAAGGGGCTGTCCGCCTGATGCAAACGCCCAAGGAATTCACCGGTCCCGTCAATATCGGCAATCCCGGCGAGTTCACCATCCTCGAGCTGGCGGAAATCGTCATCGCGATGACCGGCTCCCGATCGCCGATTACGCGCCACCCGCTGCCGCAAGACGATCCCAAACAGCGATGCCCCGAAATCTCGCTGGCGAAGCAAGCGCTCGGATGGGAACCCAAGGTCGCGCTGCGCGACGGGCTCGCCAAGACGATTTCCTATTTCGATGATCTTCTTTCCGAGGATGGGCGATCGGAGGGCGATCTCCGGCGCAACCGCGTGCACGAATTGTATCGCCAAATCGACGAGGTCTTTCGACCGCCGGCGATTCGGGCCGCCGGCGGAGGCGCCCGGCGCCACAATTGAGCGCAACGCCCCGCCGCCCCGTCTGCCGCCAGTTTCCGACCCGGCTGAAGCGCGGAAAGTCGCCCCGTCAGGGCCGCGCCGAAACGGCGCGGCGCCTCCGGGCGCTCATTTGCCGTTCCTCCACAAGCGGGAGTCGGGCCGAATCGGATCAATCCGGTGACGAACCGCCAGCCGGTCCTGATAAACCCGACGATAGTCGTCAGGCTCCGAGGGAACGCGATTTTCGAGGCCGAGATCGAGGGCGATCTCGTGATACGCATCGAGATTGGACAGGTCGGGAACGGGCCGGCGCCCGCGTTGAAAGTCCTCCCACATTCCGCGGTAGAGACCTTCCAGTTCGCGGACGAGACGGGGCGTGTCGAACAACAGGGAGGATTGCCGCCCGGCGACCAATTTCTGTTTGAGCGCCGAAACCATCCGCGGGTTCCGACCAAGCTCGACGGCGCGCGCGACATAGATCTCCAGGGTCGGACAAACCAACTCGCCGATCCCCCCCGCTTTCGCCAATCCCGCGCAGACCCGCGAGGCGAAGCTCTTTCCAGGCATGGTCACGATCGGCACGCCCATCCACATCGCATCCGCCGCGGTGGTGTGCGCGCCGTAGGGAAAGGTGTCGAGAAACACGTCGGCCAGGACGTAGCGCGCGAGATGCTCGGGGTTGGCTTTCTTCGCCGCGAAGATCAGCCTTTCCGGCGCGACGCCGCTTTGCGCCGCGAGTCCCTGCAGCCGCGCATTGGTCTCGTCGCCGCCGCCAAGCAGCCAGAGCACGCTGCCCGGCGTTTGGGTCAAGATCGACATCCAGGCCGAGAAGATCGGCGGCGTGGTCTTCTGCATGCCGTTGAGGCAGCAATAGACGAACCCGTCGTCCGGCAGCCCCTCGTCAGCCCGCCTCGGGAGCTCCGCCGCGGCGCGCCGCTTGCGGTCGTTGGGCTGGTAACAAGAAAGTCTTACGACTTTCTCGGAGTAATAGATCTCGCTCTCTTGCGGAATAATCGACTCGTCGGCGATGATGTAGTGATGGTACGGGCTGCCCATCGTGCCGGGGAACCCGAACCAATTGACCGCCACCGGCGTCGGGCGAAGAGAAAAAATGCGGGTTCGCGCATCCTTCGTATAGCCGTTGAGATCGACGAGAATGTCGATCTCGTCCGCGCCGATTTCCGCCGCCGCCTGTTCATCGCTCAGGCCGTTGATGTCGAGCCAGCGATCGGCGCTCTTCATGATTCTCAGCCGCGTCGAGTCGAACTCGATCGATGCCGCAGTAATAAGCGTATATCCCGAAACGATCCTTGTCGTGCTGCTCGAACACGTCGGTCATCGCGAAGCCGACGGCGTGCTCGCGCAGATCCGACGAAACGTAGCCGACGCGCAGCTTCTCCCGCCGACGCCGAAGACCGGGAGCATGAACCGGAAGGGACCGCGGATCGCCCACCGGCTTGACGAATCCTCTATTGTACTTCCACGCCTGCGCAAGATGGAACATCGGATCGTCGAGCAGGTTCGCCAGCGATAGCGGCGAAATCCCTGCCAGCAAGTCGCGCGCCGGCGCGCGCTCCCACTCGGCCACCACCGGCCATTTGCATTGCCGCTGCCGCAGGGCGATCCAGTGCTGAACCACTTCGGGTTGCGCGATGTCGATGTCGAGCGACTGCCGCAGTGCGTCCTCAGCCGGGCCGTCGAGTTGGTTGTGCTCCAGAACTCGGCCGATTTGTTGCAACGCGACGAGTTTGTTCTTGACCGTCTCGCCGTTGATCTCTTTCAACCGCCCGGTCAACGCGAGCCATTGCTCGATCGCCGCGCCGGCCTGGCCCGCGTCCTCGAGAAGGCGGCCGAGATTGATGTAGGGGGGATAGAAGTCCGCCTTTATCCGGATGCCTTCGCGCGTCGCGTTGATGGCGCCCAGACGATCCCCTGACCGCGCCAGGGCGACGCCGAAGTTGAAATAGGCGGCGTAGAGAACCGGACTGGCGGGGTTGCAGGCGATCCAATCCTTATAGAGGGCCGCCGACGCCGTGGCGTCGCCCTCGACCTGCAGTTTCTCGGCATTGGCGAAAAGTTCGCCGATCGTCCACTTCCGTAGCCGCCCGAACGTCTCGTGGTCGCTCGCTCCCGAGGCGATCTTCGCGTTGAGGCTCTTCTCGTTGGGTATGGCGGCCATGGCGTCCCGGCTGTTCGGACCCCGACCCGGACAGCCTCGCGCAAAGCGAAGCGATCCGAATCGGCGACAGAAGCGTCGTTCACGCCATACACGACCGAGGTTCGAGCGTCACTATCCTCGCCTTCACGGTGTCCTTTGACCGCTTCGATTAGCCCTGCGCCTCGCTCAAAGCGGTGAGCTGGTCGCCACTCAGGCCGCTGATCTGGCTGCCCGTGATCGCCTTGGCCTGGGTCGACGTCAAATTGAGGATCGTCGTGGTGGCCAGGCCGGAGACCTGCGTACTCGTCAGACTGGCGACGTTCAGCGCGTCGAGCGAGCCCTGCGACAGCGAGTTGAGCTGCGTCGTCGTCAGCGAATGCGCCTGGGTCGTCGACAGGCCGCCGAGCTCCGTCGAGGTCAGATTGTCGAACGTCGAGGTGGCGAGGCCGCTGATCTGCGTCGAGGTCAAGTCGCCGACCTGTGTCGAGGTGATCCCGACCGTGGACAGTTCGTCGACCTGCGCCGGCGCCAGCGAGGGCACCTGCGCGGTGGTGAAGGCCTCGGCTTGCGTCGCCGTCAGATTGCCGATCGTCGCGGTGGCGAGGCCGGAGATCTGCGCGGTCGACATGCTGGTGACGTTCAGCGCGTCGAGCGAGCCTTGCGACACGCCGTTGATCTGGTCGATCGTCATGCTGGCGAGGTCGAGCGCTCCGAGCGAGCCCGGCGACATGGCGTCGAGCTGGGTGGTCGTCAGCGCTTGCGCCTGGGTCGTCGTCAGCGCGCCGAGCTCCGTCGTCGTCAGATTGTCGAACGTCGAGGTGGCCAGCGATCCGATCTGCGTCGACGTCAAGGCGGTCACCTCCGTCGAAGTGATCCCGTTCGCGCTCAGCGCGTCGACGTCGGCCGGCACGAGCGCGGCGACCTGTGCGGAGGTCAAGCCGCCCGCCTGCGTCGTCGTCAAGTTGCCGATCGTCGTGGTGCTCAGGCCGCCGACCTGCGTCGTCGACAGACTGGTGACCGTGAGCGCGTCGAGCGAGTTTTGCGACAGCGCGTTGAGCTGCGCCGTCGTCAACCCGTGCGCCTGGGTCGCCGACAGGGCGCCGAGTTGCGTCGTCGTCAGGTTGTCGAAGGTCGAGGTGGCGAGACCGCTGATCTGCGTCGCCGTCAACGAGGTGACCATCGTCGCGGTGGGCGCGATCCCGGCCTGATTGTCGACCGCGGTCAGCGCGTCGATGTCGCTCGGCGCAAGCCCGGAGACCTGCGCGGTCACCAGCTGGCCGATCTGCGTCGTCGTCAGGTTGCCGAGCGTCGTGGCGTTGACGCCGTTGAGCTGCGTCGTCGTCAGACTGGCGAGGTTCAGCGCGTTGAGCGAGTCCTGCGACAGCGCGTTGAGCTGCGTCGTGGTCAGCGCATGCGCCTGGGTCGTGGCCAGGGCGCCGAGTTCCGTCGTCGTCAGATTGTCGAAGGTCGAGGTGGCCAGCGACCCCATCTGCGCCGTCGTCAACTCGGTCACCTGTGTCGAGGTGATCCCGTTCGCGCTCAGCGCATTGACGTCGGGCGCCGAAAGCCCGGCGATCTGCGTGGCGGTCACATTGCCGACCTGCGTCGTCGTCAGGTCGCCGATCGTCGCGGCGGCGAGGCCGTTGAGCTGCGTCGTCGTCAGTTTGGTGACGTCGAGCGCGTCGAGCGAGCGCGTCGACATCGCGTTGAGCTGCGTGGTGGTCAGCGCATGCGCCTGGGTCGTCGCCAAGGCGCCGAGTTCCGTCGTCGTCAGATTATCGAAGGTCGAGGTGGCCAGCGACCCCATCTGCGTCGTCGTCAAGGCGTTGACCAGCGACGTTGGGACCGCGACCCCGCTGAGCGCGTCGATGTCAGACGGCGCAAGCCCGGCGACCTGCGTGGCGGTTATATTGCCCACCTGCGTCGACGACAGGTTTTCGATCGTCGCGGCGGTGAGGCCGTTGAGCTGCGTGGTCGTCAGTTTGGTGACGTCCAGCGCCTGGAGCGGGGTCGTCGTCAATGCGTTGAGCTGCGTGGTGGTCAGCGCATGCGCCTGGGTCGCCGCTAGCCCGCCGACTTCCGTCGTCGTCAGATTGGCGAAGGTCGAGGCGGCGAGGCCGCTGATCTGCGACGTCGTCAAGGCTTGCACCTGCGTCGACGTGATCTTGTTCGCGCTCAGCGCGTCGACGTCAGCCGCTGCAAGCGCGGCGACCTGCGTGGTGGCCAAGACGCCCGCCTCCGCCGACGTCAGACCGGTGATCGCCCCGGCGCTCAGGCCGGCGGCCTGCGAGGTGGTCAGATCGGCGAGAGTCAGAGCGTCGAGGTTGGTCGTCGTCAACGAATTGAGCTGCGTGGTGTTCAGCGCGTGGACCTGACCCGGCGATAGGGCGCCGAGCTCCGTCGTGGTCAGATTGCCGAAGGTCGCATTGGCGAGCCCGCCGATCTGCGTCGGCGTCAAGGCGCCGACCTGCGTCGAAGTGATCCCGTTCCCGCTCAGCGCGTCGACGGCGGCCG
This sequence comes from uncultured Alphaproteobacteria bacterium, assembly GCA_963755075.1. Lineage (GTDB taxonomy): Bacteria > Pseudomonadota > Alphaproteobacteria > Rhizobiales > Beijerinckiaceae > Roseiarcus. The sequence goes on along the minus strand of CAVWKL010000076.1, from coordinate 24,948 downwards.
CCGAAAGCGCGGCGACCTGCGTAGTGGCCAAGGTGCCCGCATTCGTCGAAGTGAGACCGGTGATCGCCCCGGCGCTCAGGCCGGCGGCCTGCGCGGTGGTCAGATCGGCCAGGGTCAGCTTGTCGAAGTTGGTCGTCGTCAACGAGTTGAGCTGCGTGGTGTTCAGCGCCTGTGTCTGGGCTGTCGTCAGCGCGGCCAATTCGGTGGTCGTCAGAGCGTCGATGGTCGCATTGGCGACCCCGCTGATCTGCGTCGCCGTCAAGGCGCCGACCTGCGTCGAGGTGATCCCGTTCGCGCTCAGCGCGTCGACGGCGGCCGCCGAAAGCGCGGCGGCTTGCGTGGTGGCCAAGGTGCCCGCATTCGTCGAAGTGAGACCGCTGATCGCTCCGGCGGTCAGGCCGGCGGCCTGCGTGGTCGTCAGATCGGCAAGGGTCAGCGAGTCGAAGTTGGTCGTCGTCAACGAGTTGAGCTGGGCGGCCGTCAGCGCCTGCGTCTGGGCCGTCGTCAGCGCGCTCAATTCGGTGGTCGTCAGAGCGTCGACGGTCGCATTGGCGACCCCGCCGATCTGCGTCGGCGTCAAGGCGCCGACCTGCGTCGAGGTGATCCCGTTCAAGCTCAGCGCGTCGACGGCGGCCGCCGAAAGCGCGGCGGCCTGCGTGGTGGCCAAGGCGCCGGCCTGCGTAGACGTGAGACCGCTGATCGCCCCGGCGCTCAAGCCGGCGGCCTGCGCGGTCGTCAGATCCGCGAGGGTCAGCTTGTCGAAGTTGGTTGTCGTCAACGAGCCGAGCTGCGCGGTGGTCAGCGCCTGCGTCTGGGCCGTCGTCAACGCGGCCAATTCGGTGGTCGTCAGAGCGTCGATGGTCGTGGCGGCCGCCCCGGTGATCTGCGCCGCCGTCAAGGCGCCGACCTGCGTAGACGTGATCTTGTTCGCGCTCAGCGCGTCGACCGCGGCCGCCGAAAGCGCGGCGACCTGCGTATTGGCCAAGGCGCCCGACTGCGTCGAAGACAGACCGGCGATCGCCCCTGCGGCCAGGCCGGCGGCCTGCGCGGTCGTCAGATCGGCGAGGGTCAGCTTGTCGAAGTTGGTCGTCGTCAACGAGTTGAGCTGCGCGGTGGTCAGCGCCTGCGTCTGGGCGGTCGTCAGCGCGGCCAATTCGGTGGTCGTCAGGGCGAAGATGGTCGTGGTGGCCGCCCCGCTGATCTGCGTCGCCGTCAAGGCGCCGACCTGAGTGGACGTGATCTTGTTCAAGCTTAGCGCGTCGACGGCGGCGGCCGAAACCGCAATGACCTGCGAGGTGGTCAAGGCGCCCGCCTGGGTCGCCGTCAGGGCGCCGATCGAAGCGGTGGACAGACCGGCGACCTGCGTGGTCGACAGACTGGTGACGGTGAGCGCGTCGAGCGAGCGCTGCGACATCGCGTTGAGCTGCGCGGTCGTCAGGCTCTGCGCCTGGGTCGACGACAGGCCGCCGAGTTCCGTCGTGGTCAGATTGTCGAACGTCGAGGTGGCGAGCGACCCGATTTGCGTCGCCGTCAAGGCGTTGGCGAGCGTCGTGGTGGGCGTGCCCCCGGCCTGAACGTCGGCCGCGGTCAGCGCGTCGATGGCGCTGGGCGCAAGCCCGGCGATCTGCGAGCTGTTCAAGCCGCCGATCTGGGTCGACGTCAGGTTGCTGATCGTCGTGGTGGACAGGCCGGCGACCTGCGTGGTCGACAGGCTGGCGACGGTGAGCGCGTCGAGCGAGCGCTGCGACATCGCGTTGAGCTGCGCGGTCGTCAGGCTCTGCGCCTGGGTCGACGACAGGCCGCCAAGCTCCGTCGTGGTCAGATTGTCGAACGTCGAGGTGGCGAGCGACCCGATTTGCGTCGCCGTCAAGGCGTTGGCGAGCGTCGTGGTGGGCGTGCCCCCGGCCTGAACGTCGGCCGCGGTCAGCGCGTCGATGGCGCTGGGCGCAAGCCCGGCGATCTGCGCGCTGTTCAAGCCGCCGATCTGGGTCGACGTCAGGTTGCTGATCGTCGCAGTGGACAGGCCGGCGACCTGCGTGGTCGACAGACTGGCGACGGTGAGTTCATCAAGCGAGCCCTGCGACATCGCGTTGAGCTGCGTGTTCGTCAGACTCTGGGCCTGGGTCGTCGTCAGCGCGCCGACTTCCGTCCCGGTCAGATTGTCGAACGTCGAGGTGGCGAGCGATCCGATCTGCGTCGCCGTCAAGACGCCGACCTGCGTCGAGGTGATCCCGTTGCCGCTCAGCGCGTTGACGTCAGCCACCGAAAGCCCGGGGATCTGAGCGGTGGTTATATTGCCGACCTGCGTGGTCGACAGGTTGGCGATCGTCGTGGCGTTCAAGCCGTTGAGCTGCGTCGTCGTCAGTTTGGTGACGTCGAGCGCGTCGAGCGAGCCCTGCGACAGGGTGTTGAGCTGCGTGGTGCTCAGCGCTTGCGTCTGGGTCGTCGTCAGCGCGCCGAGCTCCGTCGCCGTCAGATTGTCGAAGGTCGAGGTGGCGAGCGCCCCCACCTGCGTCGAAGTCAATTCGCTCACCTGCGTCGAGGTGATTCCGTTCCCGCTCACGGCGGCGATCTGGGGCGTCGACATCGCGGCGATCTGCGAGGTGCTCAAGCCGCCGGCCTGGGTCGTCGTCAGGTTGCCGATCGTCGTAGCGTTCAACCCGGTAAGCTGTGCGGTCGTCAGACTGGCGAGGCTGAGCGCGTCGAGCGAGCCCTGCGACAGCGCGTTGAGCTGCGTCGTCGTCAGCGCGTGCGCCTGGTTCGTCGTCAGCGCGCCGAGTTCCGTCGAGTTCAGATTGTCGAACGTCGAGGTGGCGAGCGACCCGATCTGCGTCGCCGTCAAGACGCCGACCTGCGTCGAGGTGATCCCGTTGCCGCTCAGCGCGTTGACGTCACCCGCCGAAAGCCCGGGGATCTGCGTGACGGTGATATTGCCCACCTGCGTGGTCGTTAGGTTGGCGATCGTCGTGGCGTTCAAGCCATTGAGCTGCGTCGTCGTCAGTTTGGTGAGGTCGAGCGCGTCGAGCGAGCTCTGCGACATCGCGTTGAGCTGCGTCGTCGTCAGCCCGTGCGTCTGGGTCGTCGTCAGCGCGCCGAGTTCCGTCGAGGTCAGATTGTCGAAGGTCGAGGTGGCCAGCGCCCCGATCCGCGTCGCGGTCAAGTCGGTCACCTGCGTCGAGGTGACGCCGTTCGCGCTCACCGCGGCGACTTGCGACGTCGTCAGCGCGGCGATCTGCGCGGTGGTCAAGTCGCCGACCTGGGTCGCCGTCAAGTTGCCGATCGTCGTCGCGTTCAGGCCGGAGGCCTGCGTCGTCGTCAGACTGGTGACGTTGAGCGCGTCGAGCGAACCCTGGGACAGCGCGTTGAGCTGCGTCGTCGTCAGCGCGTGCGCTTGGCTCGTCGACAGGGCGCCGAGTTCCGTCGAGGTCAGATTGTCGAACGTCGAGGTGGCGAGCGACCCCATCTGCGTCGCCGTCAAGACGCCGACCTGCGTCGAGGTGATCCCGTTCCCGCTCAGCGCGTTGACGTCAGCCGCCGAAAGTCCGGGGATCTGCGTGACGGTGATATTGCCCACCTGCGTGGTCGACAGGCTGCCGATCGTCGTGGCGTTCAAGCCATTGAGCTGCGTCGTCGTCAGTTTGGTGACGTCGAGTTCGTCGAGCGAGCCCTGGGACATGCCGTTGAGCTGCGTCGTCGTCAGCGCGTGCGCCTGGGTCGTCGCCACGGCGCCGAGTTCCGTCGCCGTCAGATTGTCGAAGCTCGAGGTGGCGAGGCCGCCGATCTGCGTCGCCGTCAAGTTGGTCACCTGCGTCGAGGTGATCCCGTTGGCGCTCAGCGCGTTGACGTCAGCCGCCGAAACCCCGGCGAGCTGCGCGGTGGTTATATTGCCCACCTGCGTGGTCGATAGGGTGGCGATCGTCGTAGAGGTCAGGCCGTTGAGCTGCGTCGTCGTCAGTTTGGTGACGTCGAGCGCGTCGAGCGAACCCTGCGACATCGCGTTGAGCTGGGTGGTGGTCAGCGCATGCGCCTGTGTCGACGCCAGGGAGCCGAGTTCCGTCGACGTCAGATTGTCGAAGCTCGAGGTGGCGAGGCCGCCGATCTGCGTCGCCGTCAAGTTGGTCACCTGCGTCGAGGTGATCCCGTTGCCGCTCAGCGCGTCGACGTCGGCCGCCGAAAGCGTGGCGACCGTCGAGGTGGCCAAACCGCTGACTTGGGTCGTCGTCAGGTTGCCGATCGTCGTCGCGTTCAGGCTATTGAGCTGCGCCGCCGACAGGTTGCCGATGGTGAGCGCGTCGAGCGAGTTTTGCGACAGGGCGTTGAGCTGCGCCGAGCTCAGCGCATGCGCTTGGGTCGTCGTAAAGGCGCCGAGTTCGGTCGTCGTCAGATTGTCGAAGGTCGAGGTGGCGAGGCCGCCGACCTGGGTCGACGTCAGGTAGCTGAGGGTGAGCGCGTCGAGCGAGTTCTTGCGACATGGCGTTGAGCTGCGAGGTGGTCAGCCCGTGCACCTGGGTCGTCGTCAGCGTGCCGAGCTGCGTCGACGACAAGCTGTCGAAGGTCGTGGTGGCAAGCGTGCCGATCTGCGTCGCCGTCAAGTCGGTCACCTGCGTCGCGGTGATTCCGTTGCCGCTCACCGCCGCGATCTGGTTCGTCGACATCGCGACGATCTGCGAGGTGGTGAAGTCGCCGACCTGGGTCGACGTCAGGTTGCCGATCGTCGTCGTCGTCAGGTGGGAGGCCTGCGTCGTCGTCAGGCTAACGACGTTGAGCGCGTCGAGCGAGGCCTGCGACAGCGCGTTAAGTTGCGTGGAGGTCAGCGCGTGCGCTTGGGTCGTCGACAGGGCGCCGAGTTCGGTCGTCGTCAGATTGTCGAAGGTCGAGGTGGCGAGGCCGGAGACCTGCGTCGACGTCAAGGCGGTCACTTGCGTCGAGGTGATCCCGTTCGCGCTCAGCGCGTCGACGCCAGCCGCCGAAAGCTTGGCGACGCCCGCAGTGGTCAAGCCGCTCGCCTGGGCCGTCGTCAAATTGCCGATCGTCGTGGCGTTCATGCCGTTGAGCTGCGCCGTCGTCAGGTTGGCGAGGGCGAGCGCGTCGAGCGAGGTCGTCGACAGCGCGTTGAGCTGCGCGGTCGTAAACCCGTGCGCCTGGGTCGATGTTAGCCCAGTGATCTCGTTCGTCGTCAGATTGTCGAAGGTCGAGGCGGCGAGACCGCCGATCTGCGTCGCCGTCAGGGCCTTGACCTGCGTCGAGGTGATGTCGTTTGCGCTCTGCGCGTTAACGGCGGCCGCCGAGAGCCCGGCGAACTGCGTGTTGGTCACGGAGTCCGACTGCGCCACCGTCAGGTTGCCGAATGTCGTGGCGGTCAGGCCGTTGAGCTGCGTTGTCGTCAGATTGGTGACGGTGAGCGCGTCGAGCGAGGTCGTCGACAGCGCGTTGAGCTGCGCGGTCGTCAGCCCATGCGTCTGGGTCGTCGTCAGGGCCGTGATCTGCGTCGTCGACAGATTGTCGAAGGTCGAGGCGGCGAGACCGCCGATCTGCGTCGCCGTCAGGGCCTGAACCTGCGTCGTGGCGACCGTGACGTCGTCCCCGGTCAACCCGTTGATGGCGGCCGCCGAGAGCCCGGCGAATTGCGTGGTGGTCACGGCGCCCGCCTGGGTCGACGTCAGGTTGCCGATCGTCGTGGCGGACATGCCGTTGAGCTGCGTCGTCGTCAGGTTGGCGACGTTGAGCGCGTCGAGCGAGGTCGTCGACAACGCGTTGAGCTGCGCGGTCGTCAACCCGTGCGCCTGGGTCGACGTCAGGGCGCCGAGCTGCGTCGTCGACAGATTGTCGAAGGTCGAGGCGGCGAGGCCGCCGATCTGCGTCGCCGTCAGGGCCTGCACCTGCGTCGTGGCGACCGCGACGTCGTCTCCGGTCAACCCGTTGATGGCGGCCGCCGAGAGCCCGGCGAACTGCGTGGTGGTCACGGCGCCCGCCTGCGTCGACGTCAGGTTGCCGATCGTCGTGGCGTTCATGCCGTTGAGCTGCGTCGTCGTCAGGTTGGCGACGTTGAGCGCGTCGAGCGAAGTCGTCGACAGCGCGTTGATCTGCGCGGTCGTCAGCCCATGCGCCTGGGTCGACGTCAGGGCGGTGATCTGCGTCGTCGAAAGATTGTCGAAGGTCGAGGCGGCGAGGCCGCCGATCTGCGTCGCCGTCATGGCGCTGACCTGCGTCGTGGCGACCGCGACGTCGTCTCCGGTCAACTCGTTGATGGCGGCCGCCGAGAGCCCAGCGAACTGCGTGGTGGTCACCGCGCCCGCCTGGGTCGACGTCAGGTTGCCGATCGTCGTGGCGTTCATGCCGTTGAGCTGCGTCGTCGTCAGGTTGGCGACGGCAAGCGCGTCGAGCGAGGTCGTTGACAGCGCGTTGAGCTGCGCGGTCGTCAGCCCATGCGCCTGGGTCGACGTCAGGGCGCCGAGCTGCGTCGATGTCAGATTGTCGAAGGTCGAGGTCGCGAGGCCGCCGATCTGCGTCGCCGTCAGGGCCTGCACCTGCGTCGTGGCGACCGTGACGTCGTCTCCGGTCAGCCCGTCGATGGCGGCCGCCGAGAGCCCGGCGAACTGCGTGGTGGTCACGGCGCCCGCCTGCGTCGATGTCAGGTTGCCGATCGTCGTGGCGTTCATGCCGTTGAGCTGCGTCGTCGTCAGGTTGGCGACGTTGAGCGCATTGAGCGAGGTCGTCGACAGCGCGTTGAGCTGCGCGGTCGTCAACCCATGCGCCTGGGTCGACGTCAGGGCGCCGAGCTGCGTCGTCGTCAGATTGTCGAAGGTCGAGGTCGCGAGGCCGCCGATCTGCGTCGCCGTCAGGGCCTGCACCTGCGTCGTGGCGACCGCGACGTCGTCTCCGGTCAACCCGTTTATGGCGGCCGCCGACAGCCCGGCGAACTGCGTGGTGGTCACGGCGCCCGCCTGCGTCGACGTCAGGTTGCCGATCGTCGTGGCGTTCATGCCGTTGAGCTGCGTCGTCGTCAGGTTGGCGACGTTGAGCGCGTCGAGCGAAGTCGTCGACAGCGCGTTGAGCTGCGCGGTCGTCAGCCCATGCGCCTGGGTCGACGTCAGGGCGCCGAGCTGCGTCGTCTGCAGATTGTCGAAGGTCGAGGTGGCGAGGCCGCCGATCTGCGTCGCCGTCAGGGCCTCGACCTGCGTCGTGGCCATCCCGCCGGTTCCGATCGCGCTCAGCGCGCCGATGTCGGCCGCCGACATCGCGACGACCTGCGCGGTGGACAATTGGCCCGCCTGGGTCGACGACAGGTTGCCGATCGCCGTCGTGTTCAGGCTGGCGGCCTGCGTCGTCGTCAGACTGGCGACGAGCAGCGCGTCGAGCGAGGTCGTCGACAGCGCATCGAGCTGCGTGCTGGTCAGGGCATGGGTCTGGGTCGTCGTCAGGGCGGCGAGGTTCGTCGACGTCAGATTGTCGAAGGTCGAGGTGGCGAGAGCGCTGATCTGCGTCGCCGTGATGGCGTTCCTCTGCGCCGTGCTGAAGCCTTGAAGTTCCGCCGAGCTGAAGTCATTGATCTGCGGCGCCGTGAGCGCCGCGATTTGCGTGTTCGCGAAATTGTCCACTTCCGCGGTCGTCAGCGCGAGAATGGCGTCGAGCGAGAGGCCTGGGAGCGCTTTGGTCGAAAAACCGGTAATCTGTGTGGTCATCACCTGCAAGTCGCTTGGGGTGATGGCGTTGATCTGGGTGGCGGCCAACAGGCCGACCTGAGCGGTCGTCAACGCGTGAATGTCGGTGGTTTTGAGCGTCGAAATGGTCGTCGTCGATAAATTGATAATCTGCTGGTTCGACAGCGAGGTGATGAACGATGCCATCTGAACGACTCCGGATCAGGGGATCAGGCGCGGCGCGAATTGTGCGAGAAACGACTCACTTGCCCCAAAGAATTGGCCCTATAGGAATGTACGAACGTTAACAAAGCCTGAAGAAACGCACGGCACGGCGCGCGGACGTTAACGCCGACCGCCATTGCCTACGAACGGATGGAATTGATTCCACGACCGCCTCTGGGTCGGACACTTGCGTAGCCGCGTCCGCTGGATCGGCTTGACGATGGTCGTCGCCCTTGCCTAGGCGGCCAGGCTTACGCCAAGCTGGCCTTCCCGTCGGCGCGGCGCTCCAGCGCGTACGAGAATAAAGAAAACATTGCGGCGTTTCGCCAATTTCCCCTCGCGCGGACTGGATCCGACGCCTGGGCCGTGTGGCCGCGCCATCGCCGGGAGCGCAGCTTCGCCGACGCCCCCGCCGCCATGGTCGCCTCCTCGAGCGCTGTCCCGATCGACCCCGCAGAGGCGCCAAGTTGAAGCGCCTCCAAGCTAACGCCCTGACGCGGGATGCAAATCGGCGGCCGCGCCGCCGCCGTCCTCGCCGGCCCCGCTGTCCGTTAACGCGCCGCGCCGTCTTGGCCGCTGGGCCAAAAGCGCGCGACCGTCCCGCGCAAAGCTCTGTCCGCTCGGCGTCACGAATTCAGGTTAAAAATGTACATGATACTTCGTAAAATACGCTGCGAAACCCAACGGGCGCGACGTAAGGTCGCAGGGCGGGGCGTTCGGGAACCGAACTATCGCTAATTATTCATCCACTTCGTCGCGCCCGTCTCGCATGGCGCGGGAGGCGCCGCGCCGCGATCGGCGCAACGAATTCCATCGAAAATCGTCTAACGTCGAGGGGAAATCGCTCTCCAGTCCCCTCGCCGGCCGATTGGCTCAGCGGCCCGAAGACGTCCGCCGGCGTCCTCCCGGCACGTCGGCGCGGTCGCGGCGCCGGCCGAAAACGCGACTGCCGCTTTATCAGCGGGTGATCTGCCCGGCGGCGCGCGTCTCGAAAAAGGCCATATTTGATTCGTCCTTCAGGCTCACGCCCGTACATTGCCGCCGCCGGGCTTCCCGGCACAAATAGGCGAGGCGGTTGGCGGCGTCTTTATACGATAGGCCTTCCGGGCGAATATTCGAAAGACAATTGCGGTCCGCGTCGCTGCGGCCGGGCTTGGGCGACCAGGTCAGATAGGCGCCGAGGCTTTTCGCCGAGGTCAGTCCCGGCCGCTCGCCGATGAGCACGACAGTCAAAGCCGCATTGAGACGCTCGCCGATCTCGTCGCCGATGGCGACGCGCCCCTGCTCGACGACGACGACCGTTCCGATCGTCCAACCCTCGCGTCTCAGCAGCGGCAGCCCTTCGTCGAGCAGAGGCAGGGCGTGAACTCATGACTGCGAGCGCCGAAAGGCCGTCGGCCATGACGAAGACGATGTCGCCGCCATCCCCCGCCGCCGCGAGCGCATTGCGAGAGCTCTCGTTGAGCCGCCTGCCGAGATCGGGTCGCAGGAGATAGCTGCGGCGATCGGTTGCCAGGCTGGCCGCCGCCACAGCGGCGAGCCCCCGCGATCGCAGGGCGGCGAGAAGCGAGGCCGCGTCGAATTCGATCCTGCACGGCGTCTTTGGCGCGCGCGTGAGCGAGCCGGAAGGCCAATTGTTCGCTGGTCGCCACCGACGACCCGGTTCGCGGCAAGCCAATTCGGGCGGAGGTGACCGAACGCAGTTTCGTCCAAAGGCGTTCGATCTCGTTCGGCGGCTCTTCAAGGTCCATGGCGCTCACGCTCGCGCCAGCAACGGCAGAAGTTGCGCCGGCAAGGCGTCGGGACGCACCAAGCCGCGCGCGTCCATCAGGTTCATCCGAATCAGCCAATCGGCGAATTCCGGGGCCGGCGCGAGATCGAGCAATTGCCGCACCGCGAGGACGTCATGATACGAAGTGCTCTGGTAATTAAGCATGACGTCGTCGGCGCCGGGCACGCCCATGACATAGGTCACGCCCGCAGTCGCCAGCAGAATCAGCAGCGCGTCCATGTCGTCCTGATCCGCCTCGGCGTGGTTGGTGTAACAGACGTCGCAGCCCATCGGCAGGCCCAGAAGCTTGCCGCAGAAATGATCCTCGAGCCCGGCGCGGATGATCTGCTTGCCGTCATAGAGATATTCCGGGCCGATGAAGCCGACGACCGTGTTGACCAGCAGCGGCGAAAAGGCGCGCGCGACCGCATAGGCGCGCGCTTCCAGGGTCTGCTGGTCGCAGCCGTGGTGCGCGCCGGCGGAGAGCGCGCTGCCCTGCCCGGTCTCGAAATACATCACGTTCTGGCCGATTGTCCCGCGCCGCAGCGACAGCGCCGCCTCTTGCGCCTCGCGCAGCGCCCCGAGCGCGACGCCGAAGCTCGTGTTGGTCGCCTCGGTTCCGCCGATCGACTGGAACACGAGATCGACCGGCGCGCCCCGCTCGGCCAATTTGATCGCCGTGGTGACGTGGGTCAGGACGCAGGATTGGGTCGGAATCTCGAGCCGCTGGCGAACGTCGTCGATCAGCGCCAGCAATTCGTAGCAGCGATCGGGACTGTCGCCCGCCGGATTGACGCCGATGACCGCGTCGCCGCAGCCCAAGCAGAAGACCGTCGACGATGCTGGCCAGAACGCCCTTGGGATCGTCGGTCGGATGGTTCGGCTGCAAGCGCGAGGAGAGGCGGCCGGGCAGCCCGATGGTGTTGCGAAAGCGCGTCACGACGCGGCATTTCCGCGCGATGGCGACGAGATCCTGGTTTCGGCAGATCTTGCTCACCGCCGCCGCCATCTCCGGAGTGAGCCCGGCGGCCAGGGCCGTCAGAGCTTCCGACGTCGCCAGGTCCGAGAGCAACCAGTCGCGCAAGCCGCCGACCGTCAAGTGCCGAAGCGGCGCCAACGCCGCAGCGTCGTGCCGATCGATGATCAGCCGCGTCACGTCGTCGTCTTCGTAGGGGACGATCGCCTCGTTGAGGAACGCGCCGAGCGGCAGGTCGGCAAGCGCCATCTGCGCGGCGACCCGCTCGGCCGCGCTTTCCGCCGCGACGCCGGCGAGGCAGTCGCCCGAACGCAAGGGCGAGGCTTTCGCCATCAGGCGTCGCAGATCCGGGAAGACATAGCGGGCGCCGCCGAGCGTCGTCGCGTACATCTGGCAGCGCCTTGGCGTTTGCGCTCGAGACCGGCTCGAGGCTTGTTTCGCGTCGTGATGGTATTCGCTCGCGCGGCGAGGTCAAGGATGGGAGGCGAGCCGCTTGCCGGAGGGCTGGCCGACCGGCGCGGGCGCGACCCCGCTTGAATCGTCGCCAAGACCGGCGCGCCGCGCCAATCCGCGCCGACGAGGGGGTCGCGGGCGTCGCGAGGCCTTTGTCATAATCACCGTAATCTTGGGGAATTGAGCTGTCTCAAGACAATCGGGCGCGCCGGCGTCAGACTCGCGCCTGCGAAGGAGAAGTCGGCCCCGCGCCGCAATGACCAACTGGCGCCCCCATGGCGAAACGCGCCCTCATCATCCCCGCCGTGCTGGCCGCGCTCGCCCTAGGCGGCGGCGGCTGGCTCTATCTGGCGCCACGGCGGCGCCGAGCGCCCCGACACGCTCACGCTCTACGGCGACGTCGACATCCGGGAGGCGCAGCCGGCGTTCAACGACAGCGGCCCGATCGCGACGATCCTGGTGCAGGAAGGCGCGACCGTGAAGTGCGGCGACCTGCTCGCCACGCTCGACGACGCCCGCTACGCCGCGGCGCTGGCGCAGGCGAAGGCGCAGACGGAGAACCTGCAGCAGGCGCTGGCCAAGCTCGTCGCCGGGTCGCGGCCGGAAGAGATCGCGCAGGCGAAGGCGACCATGGACGCCTTGCAGACGACCTATCTGAACGACGAGGCGACCTACAAGCGCTATCGCCGACCTGGCCGCCAGCAACGCCGGGACCATCCAGCAGCGCGACGACGCGAAAGCGGCGTTCGAATCGGTGCGCCAGCAATACGAAGCGGCGCGGCAGACCTATCTTCTGGCGGTCGAAGGGCCGAGGGCGGAGGACATCGCCGCGGCGCGCGCCGCCTATGAGGCGGCGAAGGCGGCCGACCGCGCTGGCGCAGCGGCAGTTCGACGACACCCGCCTCTACGCCCCGTCCGACGGCGTGGTGGAGGACCGCATTCTCGAGCCCGGCGACATGGCCTCTCCCGCCACGCCGGTTCTCACCATCGCCTTGCCGAGCCCGCTGTGGGTGAGAGCCTACGCGCCCGAGAGCGAGCTCGGCCGCATCCGGCTCGGCATGAAGGCGCGCGTGAGCGCCGACAGCTATCCCGATCGCGCCTACGACGGTTGGATCGGCTACATCTCGCCGACCGCCGAGTTCACGCCCAAGACGGTGGAGACGCCGGAACTGCGCACCGCGCTGGTCTACCAGCTCAGGGTCTACGTCTGCGACGCGCGCGGCGAGCTTGCGGCTCGGGATGCCCGCCGACGTGCGCATCGATCTGACTCAGCCGGCCGAGGCGCCGCCGCCCGGTTGCGGAGCGAGCGATGCCGCCTCCCGCTGAAGGCGCGCCGGCGCTGCGGCTCGAAGGCGTGCGCCGCAGCTTTCGCTCGGGCAAGCGGGTGGTCGTGGCGATCGACGGCGATCACCGCCAGCGCGGCGCGCGGCGCGGTGACCGGCCTGATCGGCCCCGACGGCGCCGGCAAGACGACCTTGATGCGGTTGATCGCCGGGCTGCTGCGCGCCGACGCCGGCAAGATCGAGGCGCTCGGCCTCGACGTCGCGACGCGAACCGCTCGCCGTGCAGGCGCGCATCGGCTACATGCCGCAGCGCTTCGGGCTCTATGAAGACCTCAGCGTGCGACAGAACCTGGATCTCTACGCCGATCTGCAAGGCGTGCCGGCTCGGGACCGTCCCGCCCGCTACGCCGAGCTCATGCGCATGACGGCGCTTGGCCCCTTCACCGAGCGCCGCGCCGGGCGGCTGTCGGGCGGCATGAAGCAGAAGCTCGGCCTCGCCTGCACCCTGGTGCATCCGCCCGATCTGCTGCTGCTCGACGAGCCGACCGTCGGCGTCGATCCGGTCTCCCGGCGTGAGCTCTGGCAGATCATCGATCACCTGACGCGCGCCGCGAACGTGACGGTGCTGTTCAGCACCGCCTATCTCGACGAAGCCGAGCGTTGCGACGCCGTGCTGCTGATCCACGAAGGCCGCCTGCTGGGCAGCGGCCCGCCCGGCGCCTTCACCGCGCAATTGGCCGGACGCAGCTTCTTCGCCAGCGCCGACGTCGGCCGGCGGCGACTGCAGGAGCGGCTGGCGCGGGCGCCCGGCGTGATCGACGCGGTGATCCAGGGCAGCCGGGTCCGCGTGGTGACGGCATTGCCGGCGCCGCCCGACGCCGCGGGGTTGGCGGCGGACCTGCCGGGATTGGCCTTCGCGCCCACCGCTCCCCGTTTCGAGGATAGTTTCGTCGCCCAGTTGCGCGCGCTCGGCGCCGGAGCGCCGCCGCCCGCGCCGCCGCCCGCGCCGGCGGCCGTCGCCGCCTCGCCCGCCGACGACGTTATCGCGGTGCAGCGCCTCACCCGCCGCTTCGGCGGCTTCGTCGCGGTGAACGACGTCAGCTTCCGCGTCGCCCGCGGCGAGATCTTCGGCCTGTTGGGCGCCAACGGGGCGGGCAAATCGACCACCTTCCGCATGCTCTGCGGCTTGCTGCCGCCTTCGGAGGGCACGCTACGCGTCGCCGGTTTCGATCTGCGCAAGGCGGCCGCGCCGGCGCGCGGCCGGATCGGCTACATGGCTCAGCGGTTCTCGCTCTACGGCGATCTCACGGTGGAGCGCAACCTGCGCTTCTTCAGCAGCGCATACCGCCTGTCCGGGGCGCGACAGCGCCAACGCATCGACTGGGCGGTGAGCGAGTTCGACCTTGCTTCGCAGCTGTCGGCCGCCGCGCGCGATCTGCCGCTCGGATTCAAGCAGCGGCTCGCGCTCGCCTGCGCGCTGATGCACGAACCCGACATCCTGTTCCTCGACGAGCCCACCTCCGGCGTCGATCCGCTGGCGCGTCGCGACTTCTGGCGACGCATCAACGCGCTCGCCGAGAGCGGCGTCACCGTGCTGGTGACCACCCATTTTATGGAGGAGGCGGAATACTGCGACCGCCTGGCGATCATGGCGCAGGGCAGCGTGCTGACGGCGGGCTCCCCCGAAGCGATCAAGGCCGCCGCCAGAAGCGAGGCGCATCCCGATCCGACCATGGAAGACGCGTTCATCGCGATGATCGAGGCGGCGGCCGACGCCCCGGCGAGGGCGTCATGACCATGGCCTCGCTGCGACGCCTGCGCGGGCTGTTGCGCAAAGAGTTCCTGCAGATCTGGCGCGATCCCTCCTCGCTCGCCATCGCCTTCCTGCTGCCGGCGGTGCTCCTGTTCCTGTTCGGCTACGGCGTTTCGCTCGACGCCAGCAACGTGCCCCTGGCGCTGGTCGTGCAGCGTCCCAGCGCGCTGGCGGCGAGCTTCGCGGGCGCGTTCGAGCAGTCGCCGGCGTTCCGCCCGCGACGTTTCCTCGACATCCAGGAGGCGGAGCGGGCGATGACCAATCGCGAGGTGCAGGGCATTGTCTGGCTGCCGAGCGATTTCGACCGTCGAGCGGTCTCGGGCGGCAATTCTCCGATCGGCGTGTTCGTCAACGGCGTCGACACCAACACGGCCCGGATCGTCGAGGGCTACGTCCAGCAGGTCTGGGCCAGCTGGCTCGCCGCCGAGGCGGCGGGGGCGGGGCGGCCGGCGCCGCTGCCGATCGCCTTGCAGCCGCAAGTGCGATTCAACCCGGCGGTGAAAAGCCGCGACTTCCTGGTGCCCGGCCTGATCGCCATGATCATGACCTTGAGCGGCGCGCTGCTGACCGCGCTGGTGATCGCGCGCGAGTGGGAACGCGGCACGATGGAGGCGCTGATGGTCACTCGGGTGACGGTCAGGGAAATCCTGCTCGCCAAGCTGATCCCCTATTTCCTCCTCGGCATGGGCGGCATGGCGGCGTCGGTGGCGATCGGCGTGTTCCTGTTCGAGGTGCCGCTGCGCGGCTCGCTATGGGCCCTCACCGCCAGTTCAGGCTTGTTCATGCTCGCCGCGCTGGGAATGGGGCTGTTGATCTCGACCGTCGCGCGCAACCAGTTCGTCGCCGCGCAGATCGCCATCATCTCGACGTTCCTGCCGGCCTTCATCCTCTCCGGCTTCGTCTTCGACATCAACAGCATGCCTTGGGTCGTGCAAATCATCACCCACGTCGTCGCGGCGCGCTATTTCGTCGCCATCCTGCAATCGACGTTTCTCGCCGGCGACGTCTGGTCGGTGATCCTGCCCAACGCCGCCGCGCTCGTCGCGATGGCGGCGATCTTTCTCGGCGCGGCGCGTGCGCTCGCACGCAAGCGATTGGACTGACGGCGATGTGGCGGCAGGTTCTCGCGTTGATCGTCAAGGAGCTGCTGGCGGTGTTGCGCGACGCCAAGAGCCGCTCGGTGCTGATCAGCCCGCCCATCGTCATGCTCGTCTTGTTCGGCTACGCCGCGACCTACGATCTCGACCGCGTGCCGATCGCCATCTACAATCAAGACGCGAGCGCGGCGTCCCGCGATCTGATTGCCCGTTTTCTCGGCGCGCCGACCTTTCGACTGGTCGCCACGCTGCACAACAGTCGCGAGATCGACGCGCTGATCGATTCGCGCCAAATCGCCCTGGCGCTGGTGATCGATCCGCGCTTCACCCGCGATCTGCTGACCGGACGGCCGGCGCCGGTGCAGGCGATCCTCGATGGCCGCAATTCCAACACCGCGCTGCTGGTCGAAGGCTACGCCAGCACGATTTTGAGCGACTTTTCGATCGCCTGGGCCGCCGCGCACGGCGCGGCGAATCCTCCCGCGACGCTCGACATCCGCGCCCGCTACAACCCGACGCTGGGCTCGCACTGGTTCTTCGTGCCGAGCATCGTGGCGCTGCTGACCCAGATCGTGACCCTGATGGTGGTCGCCCTCTCGGTCGCACGCGAGCGCGAGACCGGCACCTTCGACCAGTTGCTGGTCACGCCGCTGCGTCCGATCGACATCCTGCTCGGCAAGGGGCTGCCAGGGGTGCTGATCGGGGGAACCGAAGCCTCGGCGATCATCGCCGCCACGGTGTGGTGGTTCGAGGTTCCGCTGCGCGGCGGGCTCATGCCGCTCTATCTCGGGCTGCTCGTCTTCTTGATCGCGGTCACCGGCATGGGGCTGATGATCTCGGCGCTGGCGGCGACGCAGCAGCAGGCGCTGCTCGGGGTGTTCCTGTTCATGGTGCCCTCGGTCATCCTCTCCGGCTTCGCCACCCCGATCGCCAACATGCCGGCGTGGGTGCAGGACATCACCCTCGTCAATCCGATGCGCTATTTCCTGGTCATCGTGCGCGGCGTCTTCCTGGAGGGGGCGAGCCTCTCCTCGCTCGCCTGGCAATATTGGCCGATGGCGCTGATCGGCGCGGCGAGCCTCGGCGCGGCGGGATGGCTGTTCCGCAGCCGCGTGACGTGAGGGGCGCGGCGACCGTCTTGGGCCATGGTCGTCATCGGCGAGCCTATTGCCCGACGATCGCGACGATCCTTGAGAGTTCCCCCGAGATATAGGATAGTTGGGGTATGCGTTGCGCTCCGATCCTGCTCGCGTTCGCCTGCGCGTTGGCGCCGCTCTCGCCCCCCGCGTCCGCACAGGTCGAGCCTCCGGTCACGGTCGCGGCGCCCCCGACGGTTTCCCCTGGCGCCGCGTGCGGCGGCGAGCGCGCCCCGGCCGACGCGTCCGGGACGGAGCCGGATGACAAGCGGCGGGCCTCCTCGAAAGACCCGTGCGCCGTCGCCGACGACAATCTTGCCCGCGACGAGGCCGAGATCCTGAAGCCGAAGCCGCCAGCGGCCGCGGCCGCGCGCGAGGCGTGGGATCACAAATCGCGACCGCGGTTCCTCGAGGCGATCCAGCGGCGGTTCGAACTGCGGCCGGCCGAACTCGCCATGATCGACCGCGCCGGGTTCGCCGTGTCGGCGCGCCTGGAGGTCCCTAGCTACGCTTACGGCTACCACGAGATCTTCCAGTCGCAGCTGCCGGTCTATGTCACGGCGGATTCGATATTTCACGCCATCTTCGCCTCGCACGACTCGGTGGTCGCCCGGCTTGAGCGCGAGGGGCTGGCGCCGAAGCTCGCGCAGGCGCTCGACGACATGCACTGCGCGCTGGTCGGGGCGGCCGCCGACTATCCGCCCGAGGTCGCGCGCGATCTCGATCTTTATCTCTTGGTGGCGCGCCGGCTGATCGCCGACGGCGACCCGCCGCGCAGCGCGTTCGCCGACCCCGAGGTCGAGCGCGAGGCCGGCGAGCTGGTCGCCAAGGCGATCGCCGCGAACGAGCTTGCGACCGTCGCATTGTTCGGCAGGCCGCGCCTCATCGACTTCACGCAATACGGGCCTCGCGGCCATTACGCCAGCGACGAGCCGATGCAGCGCTACTTCCGCGCCGCGATGTGGGCGTCGCGCCTCGAATTCAACTTGGTCTCCCGCTCGTCGCGAAGCTCCGCTCCCGGACCGGCGCCCGATCCGCGCGAGACCCCGCGCGAGGCGATCGCAGCGCTCGCGCTCGCCGACCTCGCTGCGCGCAGCGGCGCCGACAAGGCCATCGCCGATCTGGACGCCGCGTGGCGCGCGCTCGCCGGGCGTCGCGAGGACGTCTCGATCGCGCAACTCGCCGGGCTCCGTGCGGCGGTCGGCTCGCTTAGGGATCCCGACGCGTTCAGCAAGCTGAAGGCCGCGATCGGCGATCGGTTCCATCGCACGACGCGCCTCCACCCGATGCCCGAAGGCTCAAGCGAGCTGCCCGCGATCGCGACCCTGATCGGCCCGCGGATTGTCGCCGACGCCGGCGCGCTCATGCCGCTCGTCGATGACGCCGTCCCGGGCCGCCAGCGCCTCGGGGTCGCGGACGTCGCCTATGTGTTTGGGCTCGATCGCGCCAAGCGGTATCTCGCCAAGGACCTCTCGATATTTCCCGCGCTCGCCGGTCAGCTCGAGGCGGCGCGCGCGCAGATTGCCGGCGCGAGGGCGAGCGACGATCTCTACGGCGCTTGGCTCGCCGCGATTCGCGCGCTCGCGGAAACGCCCGATGGCGCGGCGCCGTCGTTCCTGGCGGGCGAGGCGGGCAAGGACCTGCGCCTGAACACGATCGCGGCCGCATATGGCCAGCTCAAGCACGACTACGTGCTGGTTGCCGGGCAACCCTATGCCGAGTTCGGCTGCGAGATCCCCGACGGCTACGTCGAACCGGCGCCGGCGGCTTACGACGCGCTGATCGACTACGCGGCGCGCGGCGCCAAGCTCGCGACGCTCATCGATCCGAAAGACGGCGCCGGGGTTCGCGCTCATTTCGAGCGGGTCGACCGCGTGCTGCGCGTGCTCCGGGCGATCGTCGACGACGAACTCGCCGGCCGCCCGCTGAGTGTCGCCGAGCGCCGCTGGCTCGGCATGGTCGCCGAGCTGAGCCTCGACCGCAGCGTCGAGATGACCGGTTATCCGCCGATGTACACCGGCTGGTATTTCGACCTGTTCTACCTCAGGCAAGACGACGGCATGCGCGGCGCCGACTATATCGCCGACTATTTCACTTCGCAGGAGAGCGTGGCCTATGTCGGCGCAACGGCGCCGCGGCTAGGGGTCTTTGTAATCGACGCCGGCGGGGCGCCGCGCGCCTTCGTTGGGCCGGTCGCCCGCGCCTACGAGGTCCAGGGTCCGCTCGCCGCGCGTTTGACCGACGAGACCGCGCGCGCGCTCGTGCGGCGCGACGAGCCGTGGGCGGCGAGTTACACGATCGCCGCGCCCCAGCCGCCGCCCTCGTTGCAGCTCGATTACGACGCCGCGTCACGCCGCCTTGTGCTGACTTCGGATCGCCCGCTGGGACCCGCGACGATCAAGGCGCTCGATCATCACCGCGTTGCGATCGAGATTGTCCGAACGACGCTGAAGCGAGGCGAGACCAGGGTTCCGATCAAGGCCAAGGGCGTCGCCGGGTTCTATCTCGAACTGGGCGACTTCCGCGATTTCGTGGTCGCGGACCCCTATGGCCAGATTCACGGCCAGTGGGGGCGGCCGCCGCCAGCGCGATAGCGGCGAACGCCAAAGAGGTCGGCGGCGAGGCCGCAAGGGCTCGCGGACCCGAGATCGCTTGCGGCGCGATCCCGTCGTCCTTTGATCTTGCGACAGGCGAAACGAACGTCCGGATCCGCCTGCCGACGACCCAAACCACGCCGACCGTATGCGGCCAGGTCGAGCCGTTTGGGCGCGGATGGCGACAGGGCCCGACCTCGGTTCGACGCCGTCCCCCTAAGGCGTCGGAATTGAGCGTTTGATTTCGCCTCCCCTCACAACCGCACGACCTCGCCGGTGCGCATGCTCTCGTCGGCGGCGAAGACGATGCGCAGCGAATTCAGCGCGTCTTCGAGGTGCTGGGAGAGATCGACCTCGCCGCGAATGGCCCTGAGGAACAATCGCTGCTCGCGCTCGCAGAGCTCCTGGTGTCCCGGCTCTTCCTCGGTCGAAACGATTTCGTCGGGCGCTGCGAAGGCGCCCTCGGCGTCGAGCGCGGCGTGATGGATGCGCAGCGCGTTGGTGCGCGTATGCGTGTCGTGATCGGCCGAATGCGCCGCCTCGCCCGCCGCCTCCTTGGCGACGAT
This sequence comes from uncultured Alphaproteobacteria bacterium, assembly GCA_963755075.1. Lineage (GTDB taxonomy): Bacteria > Pseudomonadota > Alphaproteobacteria > Rhizobiales > Beijerinckiaceae > Roseiarcus. The sequence continues at coordinate 5,394 of CAVWKL010000076.1, read as the reverse complement.
CGAGACGCAGCCGTTGGGGCCGATCATGTCTTTGACGAAGAAGGCGGTTTCGCTCATCATCGGGCCCCAGCCCGCCTCGTACCAGCCGACCGAGCCGTCCTCGAAGGCGATGTGCAGATGGCCGTAGTTGCGCATCGTCGGCGCGATCTCCTCGGTCAGCCGCGCGCCGACCGCGTGCACCGCGACGGGGCGCGAACGCGTCGCCTGGCACATGATGTCGACGTAGTGCACGCCGCAATCGACGATCGGCGAGGTCGAGCGCATGAGGGCCTTGTGCACCGCCCAAAACGCGCCGGAGGATTGCTGGTTGAGGTTCATGCGCATCACCAGCGGCTTGCCGAGCGTGCGGCCGATCTCGACGAAGCGCGTCCACGAGGGATGGACGCGCAGGATGTAGCCGACCAGCAGCGCGCGTTTGGCCGCGCGGGCCGCCGCGACGACCGTCTCGGCCGCCGCCAGCGAGTCGGCGAGCGGCTTTTCGCAGAAGACGTGCGCGCCGGCCTTAAGCGCCTGCAGCGCCATCGGCGCGTGGAATTCGGTGTAGGCGGCAATCGCCACCGCGTCGGGCTTCAGTTCGGCGAGCGCGGCGCCGAGATCGTCGAAGCGTGGCGCGCCGGGGAATTCCGCATCGAGATCGCGGCGCGCGGCGGCGTGGCGCGTGCACAGGCCGACGAGTTCGAAGCCTTCGATCGCCTTGTAGGCGCGCGCATGGCTCGTCCCCATCGTTCCCAGGCCCACGACGAGCGCCCGCAGCTTGCGCGCCGGCGTCGCCGTCTCCGGCTTGTCGTTCATTCGTCCCTCCCCGTCGTCAAACCGTGCGCGTCACCTTCATCAGATGCGGCGGCGCGTCGGGATCGCGGCCGCGGCGGCGCGCCGTCGCCTCCACCAGGCGGTAAAACGCGTGCAGCGCCAGGATCGGCGTCAGCAACTCGTGGCCGGACGCCGGCGCGACGAGCGTCGGCCAGACCGGGTGGGGCGCGACGTCGACGAGAAGCGGCGTCGCGCCGAAGGAGACCAGACGGTCGATCGTGTCCAGCATGCCGGCGCGCGCCTCGTCGGCCGGGACGAAGGCGATGATCGGAAAGCCCGGTTCGATGACGCCGGCCGGACCGTGCAGAACTTCGGCCGAGGAAAACCCTTCGGCGTGGATGGCGCAGGTTTCCTTGAGCTTCAAGGCGGCCTCCGCCGCAATGGCCAGAGTCGCGCCGCGGCCGAGCACAAAAAGCGAGCGCGTCGCGGCGAGCGCGTCCACGAGCGCGTCCGGCGGCGGGCCCGAATCGGCGGCGAGCCGCTCCGGCAGACCATCGAGCCCGGCGCGCAAGTCCGCGTCCTCGCTCCAATGGGCGATGAGCGAAGCGCCGGCGACGAGCGAAGCGATCATCGTCTTGGTCGCCGCCACCGAACGCTCCTCGCCCGCATGCAGCTCCAACAGCGCGGCGGCGTCCGTTGCAGCCGGCGAGCGCGGGTCGTTGACCAGCGCGACGGTGAAAGCGCCCGCCTCGCGCGCCGCGCGCTGCATCGCGACGATGTCGGGACTACGGCCGGATTGGGAGATCGTCACCGCCAGCGCGTCCGTCAAGCGCAGCGGCGCGCGATAGAGCGAGGCGATCGACGGGCCGAGCGAGGCGCAGATCAGGCCGAGACGCAATTCGACGAGGTGCTTCAGGTAGAGCGCGGCGTGATCGGAACTGCCGCGCGCGATCGTCACCACCACGTTGGGATCGCGCGCGCGCAAGGCGGCGGCGAGCGCCGCGACCGGCTCGGCGTTGGCGGCGAGTTGGCGGGCGACGGCCTCGCCGGCGCCGGCGATTTCCGCCGCCATGAATGTCCCGCTCATGAGGTTGCTCCCTCTCCGTGCCGACGCTGGCCCGGCGACAGCGTCAATTCGGCGACGAAATCGTAGGTGTCCGAGCGATAGAAGGAGCGCGTGTATTCGACGCAGCGTCCGTCGGCGAGGTAGGCGATGCGATGGATGTCGAGCGCCGCCGAGCCCTCGGCGACGTCGAGCAGCGCCGCGTCGGCGGCGCCGAGCACGACCGCGCGCAGCCGTTGCAACGCTCGGACCGGCAGCCAGCCCTCGGCGTCGAGCGCGGCATAAAGCGAGTCGCCGACGCGCGAGGGGTCGCCGAGGAAACGCGCCGGCACCGCCGCGCGCTCCATCGCCATCGGGACGCCGTCGGCCAGACGCAGCCGCGCGAGGCGGAAAACGCTGTCGCGCGGACTGACGCCGAGCATCATCGCCTCCTCCGGCGTCGGCAGAAAGACGCCGCGTTCGATTTCGCGCGAGGAGGCGGCGAAGCCGCGCGAGCGCATGTCCTCGGTGAAGCCCGTCAGCCGGGACAGGGCCTGCTCGACGTGCGGGGGCCGGCGCCGCACGAAGGTGCCCGCGCCATGGCGATGGAACAGCACGCCCTCTTCGACCAGGCCGGCGATGGCCCGCCGCAACGTCGTGCGCGAAACGCGAAGGATTTCCGACAGCTCGCGCTCGCCGGGCAAGAGATCGGCGCCGGCGAAACGTCCGGAGGCGATTTCGCGCTTCAGCTGCGCGCCGACCGCCTCGAAAAGCGGCCCACCCTCGGCTCGCGCCTCCCGCAGCTCATTCATGCCTTACCTCCGGCCCAAACGCGCCGCCCTCACGGGCTTTCGAGAAACCCGAGCGAAGCAAAAACCGTAGCCCGCGCGTCCCGCCCCTAGACAAGAGGTATACGATTAGTTAATCATGGAAAACAAGAGGTATATAGTGGTATGCCCTCGGCGGGCGGCCAACGACGGAGGGGGAAGCATGAGCGCGACGCTTGAGGGCGCCCGGCGCGACGACGAGGACGCCGCGCTCCTCGACGCGCTCATCGGCGATCAGCTTCGCGCCGTTCAAAGCGTCGCGGCGGTCGCCGACGCGCTTTGCTCCGCCGCCGATGCGGTCGCCGCGGCGCTGCGCGCGGGAGGGCGGTTGATCTATCTCGGCGCCGGCGCCTCGGGCGCCCTCGCCCTCCAGGACGGCGCGGAATTGCCGGGAACCTTCGGCCTCGATCCGGCGCGCCTCGCCTTCGTTTCGCCGGGCGGCGGCCCCCCCGGGCGCCTCGTCGACGGCGCCGGCGAGGATGACGAAGCGGGCGCGCGGCGGGCGATCGAAGCGCTCGAGCCCGTGGCGACCGATCTCGTTCTCGCGGTCTCGGCGAGCGGCTCGACCCCCTTCACCCTCGCAGGCGCGCGCGCCGCCAAGGCGCGGGGGGCCAAAGTCGTCGCACTCGCCTGCCGGCGCGGGGCGCCGCTGCTCGATTGCGCCGACGTCGCCGTCCTCGTCGAGACCGGCCCCGAGGCGGTCGAAGGTTCGACACGGCTTGCCGCCGGCACGGCCGAAAAGGCCGCGCTCGGCGTCATCTCGACGCTCGCCTGCGCCCGGCTCGGCCATGTCCATCGCGGGCTGATGGTCAACTTGAGACCCGACAACGCCAAGCTGCGCGCGCGCGCGGTTCGCATCGTCGGCCGCTTGGGCGAAGTCGACGACGAGACGGCGGCGGCGGCGCTCGGCGCCACCCATTACGACGTCAAGGCGGCGGTCGTGGCGGCCGCCGGCCGGCTCGACGCGCAAGCCGCCAAAGCGCTGATCGAGGCTTGCGAGGGCGATCTGAAGATCGCGCTGGCGCGCGCGCCAGCGCATCGAACCCACGAATTTCAACCCCGGGCATGACGCCTGGCATCGGAGGAGCAAGCAATGAACATTAAGACTTCCATTGTGCGAACCGGCGTGGCGCTCGCGGCGCTGCTGGCCGGTCTCGCGGCGGCTGAGGCGGGATCGCTGAAAATCGAAAGCTGGCGCAACGACGACGCCGACATCTGGAACTCGAAGATCATTCCGGCCTTCAACAAGCACTATCCCGACGTCAAGGTCGAGTTCGCCGCCTCGGCGCCGAAGGAATACAACGCCGCCTTGAACGCGCGCCTCGCCGGCGGCACCGCGGGCGACCTCATCGCCTGCCGCCCCTTCGACGCCTCGCTCGAACTCTTCAACAAGAAGCAGCTCGACGGGCTCAACGACCTCAAGGGCATGGCCAATTTCTCCGACGTCGCCAAGTCGGCCTGGACCACCGACGACGGCAAGACGACCTTCTGCGTGCCGATGGCCTCGGTCATCCACGGCTTCATCTATAATAAGGACGCCTTCGCCAAGGTCGGCGCGAGCGAGCCGAAGACGATGGCCGAATTCCACGCCGTGCTCGACAAGCTGAAGGCGGACGGGACCTACACCCCGATCGTGCTGGGCACCGCCGACCAGTGGGAAGCCGCGACCATGGGCTTCCAGAACATCGGGCCGGATTATTGGCACGGCGAGACCGGGCGCCTCGCCCTCATCGCCGGCAAGGACAAGTTCACCGATCCGCAATATATCGCCGTCTTCAAGGAACTCGCGAGCTGGGCGCCCTATATGGGCAACGGCTTCCAGGCGCAGACCTATCCCGACAGCCAGAACCTGTTCTCGCTCGGCAAGGGCGCGATCTATCCCGCCGGCTCGTGGGACATCTCGACCTTCCGCGCGCAGGCGAAGTTCGCCATGGGCGCCTTCCGGCCGCCGCTGCCGGCCGGCGAGAAGGATTGCTACATCTCCGACCATACCGACATCGCCATGGGCCTCAACGCCGCCTCGAAGAACAAGGACGACGCCAAGAAGTTCCTGGAATGGCTGGCGACGCCGGAATTCGCCACGCTCTACGCCAACGCCCTGCCCGGCTTCTTCCCGCTCAGCAAGGACGCGGTGAAGATCGACGACGATCTGGCGGCCACGATGGTCGGCTGGCGCCAGGACTGCAAGTCGACGATCCGCAACTCCTACCAGATCCTGTCGCGCGGCACGCCGAACCTGGAGAACGAATTGTGGAACGTCTCCGCCCAGGTGATCAACGGAACCCTGTCGCCCGAAGCCGCGGGCAAGCAGCTGCAAGACGGCCTCGACAAGTGGTATAAGCCGGCGAAGTGAGGCTTGCGCCCTTCTCCCGCTTCGCGGGAGAAGGCGGCCCGAAGGGCCGGATGAGGGCGCGCGCCCGGACCTCCCTCACCCTCCCCTCTCCCGCCAACGGGAGAGGGGATCAACGCCGCTTCGTGAGCCCATGGCCGAACCTGCATCCCAAGTCGTCGCCTTCATGCCGCGGGCGCGGTTCCTTGGCCTGATGGCCCTCTTTCTCGGGCCGGCGGTCGTCGTCTACACCGCGCTGTCGATCTACCCCTTGCTGGCGACGATGGCGCTGTCGACCTATACGACCGACCAGACCGGCGTCTATCACTTCGTCGGCTTGTCGAACTTCACCACCCTGTTCACCGATTCCGATTGGTCGACGCCGTTCTGGCGCGCGCTGCGCAACAACATCGTCTTCTTCGCCGTTCACATGGCGGTGCAGAACC
>CAVWKL010000075.1:0-29783 GCA_963755075.1 uncultured Alphaproteobacteria bacterium | reverse complement strand
TTTGCATACCAGAAAAGATAAAGAATTTAAGGACACCGGAACTAAGCAAGATTTCGTTGATAGATATATCGAATCACTGAAAACGGCGGACATACACGTCGGAGTAATCACAAACCACAATAAGTTCGAACGCGATGAATTCAAAGCACTCAAGAAAGCCGGGAAAAAGGAAGACATTTACTTGATGCCCGGAGTAGAACTTTCAGTCAAGGATGGTCGGAACGGTATTCACACCATCGTCGTTTTTCATGAAGACTGGGTTGAAAATCAAGAAAACGAGGACTACATTAACAGTTTTCTAGGAGTAGCTTTTGCAGGACAGAGCGGGTATGACACCAGCAATGCAAGGTCCAATCATGATCTTCTCGAAACGATTCGAATATTAGATAAATTCACGAAAGACTACTTTCTAATTTTTGCCCATGTTGAAGCGGTCAACGGGCTTTGGGATGGCCTCGACGGAGGGCGCCTAACGGAACTTGGCAAGAATGAGCTGTTCCAATTGTCAACTTCGGCTTTTCAAAAGGTTCAGACGCGGGACAAACAAAGTAAGTAAAAGACTTTGCTTGGGAGCTGGTTTCACGTTTGTCTCCGGTTGAGCACGCTGATATTGCAAGCTTCAAGGTCCGGCTCGGCAAGCCGGACCTACTGCTCCATCATATTTTATGAAATCGTCAATGGCCCATTTCGCCGCCGGTGCGCAATTCGACTACAATGCCCTCAACGATTCGGTTAGCCGCGACGCGTTAGCGGAGCGCGGCTTCCGCGCTCCGCTAACGCGTTGCGGCTAACCCTCATTCCCCATCCGGAGACAAAACCTTGGCCAGTCCATTGCAATCCATCATAAACAGCGGCACCAAGTTGTGGCTCGATTCGATCGATCCCGATCTTGTGGTGAAAAACCGGGCCCTGGGAGCGACCGGGGCGACTTCGAACCCGATCATCGTTTCCGACTTGATCAAAACCGGCCGTTTCGACGCGGAGTTGGCCGGCCTCATGAAAAAAGGGCTGAGCGATCACAACGTCGCCTGGCAGGTGACCGACACGCTCGTGCGGCAAGCTCAGAAGGTCTTCGAGCCCGTCTGGCAAAGCACCAAGGGCAACGACGGTTACGTCAGCTTCGAACTTGATCCGTTGCTGGAAGACCCGGCCCGGAAGATATCGGTCGAGGAGCGGACGAAGCAATACATCGCCCTGGGCAAGAAATGGAGCGCCGGGCATACCAATCGCATGATCAAAATCCCGGCCACTACCGCCGGCATTGCAGCCGTGGAGGATCTGACGGCCGCCGGCGTCACGCTCAACGTCACGCTTACCTTTTCGCCTCGGCAGTTCAAGGCTGCGTCCGAGGCTGTTTGGCGCAGAGCCCAGCGCCGTAGCGACAAGGACAAATTCAAGTCGGTCTACAGTATCTTCGTCAGCCGGGTCGATCAGTACACGAAGACGCACGTGCCGGGCCTTTCTAAACAAGCGCAGGGACAGGTCGGCATCGTCAATGCCAAGCGCATCTGGCAGATGAATCAGCGCTTCTGGAGCGACAAGAAGTTGGCACTCAAGCAGGAAATCATCTTTGCCAGCACGGGCAAGAAGTTTGCCGACGACGCAGATTGGAAGTATGTTCAGGCCCTGGCAGGCTCCGACATTCAGACCAATCCCCCGGCAACCAACGACGCCGTGGACAAGTGCGGACTGACCTTCACCCGGCAAGTCGATCGGATGCCGCCCGCAGAAGTGCTGGCGGAAATAGATCGTCTCGTCGACGTGAAGCACATGGAAGAGACGTTGATGTCGGAAGGAATCGCGAAGTTCGCCGAACCGCAGTACAAGCTGCTGGCCCTGATCGCGGAAAAGCGCAAGACTCTCGGATGATGGAACGTGAATCCGGCTTGAACCGACTTGTGGTTCACACGCTTGCCCGATAGACTTCTCTTATGGGCGTTATTCACGTGACGGTGGCGGTGCGTCCCAAACTGCGTAGCCGCAAGAAATTTGAAGATGATTTTCTGGTCGATACCGGAGCCACGGATTGCATGGCTCCCGGCAAGCAACTGCGCAAAGCGGGGATCAGCCCCGTCGGCCGCATGAATTACGAACTGGCGAACGGCACGACGGCCTCTTACGATTTTGGTTTGGCTGTGATTGAATTCATGGGAGAGATTACGTCGGGCAGAGTGATCTTCGGCCCCGACGGCTGCGAGCCATTGCTCGGCGTAACCGCGCTCGAATCGGTGGGGATTCTTGTTGACCCAGCCAATCAGAAGCTCAAACGGCTGCCGGCGATTCCGCTCAAGTAAGTTGAGGACAATCCAAGACCATTCGTTTAGCCGCGAGCCTCTGGCGAGCGAGGGGCTCTCGCTTGCCAGAGGCTCGCGGCTAAACTAGGGCGCATCACGGCCGGGCCGGCAGTTCAAATCCCCGGCGATTCTCACGCGACAACATGCTGTTGGCGTCGTTGTCGTTGACAAACGATTCCGTCTTGACTTCGATGTTGAGCCGGCGGCCCATCCGGTAATTCGTATTGGCGAGCGGCACCTGATTGCCGGCGAGATGATCGCGCATGCGCTGGAAGGATTCGTTGGCGCGGCCGCTCCCATTGCGGCCAGCAATTCGAGCGTGCGCGCGGCCTCGTCGGGATCGATCTTGGCGAGGGCGTAGCCGACGTGCAGCACGACGTAGTCGCCGACTTGCAAGTCCTCCACCAGCGCCGTGGAGACGATCTTGGCGACGCCGTCGAGACTGACTTTGGCCATATCATTGGGCAGGATCTCGCTCACCTGAACAGGGATGGCAAGGCACATGATCTAATTCTCCTCAAAAGTGGCGCGGGCGCGAATGAGCGCCAGGGCGAAGGCCGCCTGACCGAACGACACGCCCCCGTCGTTGGCGGGAACCGCGCGAGGCAAATAGGGCTTCAGGCCGCGCGCGCGCAGGCGCGCGCCGAGGCCCTCGGCGAGAACCTTGTTCATCAGACAGCCGCCGCCGAGCGCGATCTGCGTGAGCCCGCGCGCCGCCGCGGCGGCGGCGATCCATTCGTCGAGCGCGCCGATCAGCGCGCCATGAAACAGCTCCGCCGCCTCACGGCCCCGCAGACGCCCGTCGATGATCGCCGCCATGAGCGGCGCCATGTCGAGCCGCCCCGCCTCGATGCGCCACAGCCCTTCGCCTGCGCCCGGCGTTGCGACCAGCGCCTCGAATTCCATCGCCGCCTGGCCTTCGTAACGCTGTTCGAGGCAGACGCCCGCCAGCGCCGCGGCCGCGTCGAACAGCCGGCCGAGGCTGCTGGTCATGGGAAAACGCGCGCCCCGCCCGAAGGCCTGCGCCAGCCGCGCCGCATGGGGCGCGTCGGGGAAGAAACGCTCGGCGGCGTCGAGCCGGCCGAGCCGATCGAGCATCGCCACCCCCATCCGCCAGGGCTCGCGCGCGGCGCGATCGCCGCCGGGCAGAGCGAGCGGTTCGAGATGGCCGACGCGCTCCCAGCGCGCCCCGTCCAGCAGGATCAGCTCGCCGCCCCAAGGCGCGCCGTCCGTCCCATAGCCCTGGCCGTCGAGCGCGACGCCGAGCGCCGCGCCGCTCAAACCATGCTCCGCCGCGACCGCCGCGACATGGGCGAGATGATGCTGCACGCGCGCGCACGGCAATCCCGCCTCTTCGGCCGAGCGCGTCGAGTGGAAATCGGGATGCAGGTCGCAGGCGACGAATTCCGGCGCGATCGCCAGGATCGCGCGCAGATGGGCGATCGTCTCGTGGCGGAAGCGGATGGTCTCGCGGTCGTCGAGATCGCCGATATGCTGCGACACGAAGGCCTCACGCCCGCGCGTCAGCGTCACCGTATTCTTCAGATCGGCGCCGGCGGCGAGCACGCTCGGGCCGTCGACGCCGAGATCGATCGGATCGGGCGTGAAGCCGCGCGCGCGGCGCAAGAAGGCCGGCGCGCCGTCGAGCACGCGCATCACCGAATCGTCGGCGCGCGCCACGATGGCCCGCCCATGCGTCACGACGAGGTCGGCGATCGGCCCAAGGCGCCTCTGCGCGTCCTCGTCGTCGGCAACCAAAGGCTCGCCGCCGAGGTTGGCGCTGGTCGCCACGAGCGCGATTTCGTTGGCGCCATGGCGCCAGTTCAGGAAGTCCGGCGCGCCCGCCAGCGCGTGCAAAACCAGCCAGTGCAACGGCGTATAGGCGAGCATGAGGCCGACGTCGGCAAGATTCGGCGCAACGCTTCCGGCAAGAACGCCACGGCTCCTCACCAGGACGATCGGCCGCGCGCGCGACTGAAGAAGCGCGCGTTCGGCTTGCCCGAACTCGGCGAGCCGCGCCGCGCTCGCCGCGTTGGCGACCATCACGGCGAAGGGTTTGGCCTCGCGCGCCTTGCGGCGGCGCAGCTTCGCAGCGGTCTCCTCGTTGCGCGCGTCGCAGATGAGGTGGAAGCCGCCGAGGCCCTTGAGCGCGACGATGCCGCCCTCGCGGATGCAGGCGGCGATCGCGGCGATCTCGACGTTCAGCTTCGGGCCGCAGCGCGGACAGGCGATCGGCTCGGCGTGGAAGCGGCGGTTGTTCGGGTCGGCGTAGTCGCTCGCGCAATCCGCGCACATCGGGAACGGCGCCATCGATGTCTGGGCGCGATCGTAGGGCAGCGCGCGCGTCAAGGTGTAGCGCGGGCCGCAATGGGTGCAGTTGATGAGGGGATAATGATAGAAGCGGCTCGCCGGATCGAACAACTCGGCGAGACAGTCCTCGCAGATCGCCGCATCGGCGCCGATGCGCGTCGTCGTCGGTCCGCCCGCCGTCGCCCCGATGGCGAAGCCGTCGCGGCCGGCGAGCGGCAGCTCGGCGACTTCGATCGAATCGATGCGCGCCAGCGGCGGCGGGGCGAGGCGCATGGCGTGCAGGAATTGCTCGGCCCCGGCGCCCTCGATCTCGATCAACACCCCCTCGGCGTCGTTGAGAACGAAGCCCGAGAGCGCCAGGCGCGAAGCCAGCCCATAGGCGAAAGGACGGAAGCCCACCCCCTGCACCGCGCCGCGCACGCGCAGGCGCAGGCGCCTGTCCGTTCGCGCGAGGAGGGAGCGGAGCGCCGTCATCGCCTATCCCTTCGCCAAGGCGGCCGCGCGGCGCGCGGCGGAGGCCTCGATCCAGGCGACGAAGGCGGCGAGGCCTTCGCCGGTCTTGGCCGAGACGATCAGCGTCTGCAGCCGCGGATTGACCCGCAGCGCGTTGGCGAGACACGCCCCGACGTCGAAATCGAGGTGCGGCAGGAGATCGGACTTGTTGAGCAGCAACAGATCGGCCGCAGCGAACATGTCTGGGTATTTCAGCGGCTTGTCCTCGCCCTCGGTGACCGAAAGCACCACCACCTTGTGCGCTTCCCCGAGGTCGAAGGCGGCGGGGCAGACGAGGTTGCCGACGTTCTCGATAAACAGCGCCGAGCCGGGCGGCGGGGCCAGCGTCTCCACGGCGTGGCCGACCATATGGGCGTCGAGATGGCAGCCCTTGCCGGTGTTGATCTGGATGGCCGCAGCGCCTGTGGCGCGGATGCGCTCGGCGTCGTTGGAGGTCTGTTGATCGCCCTCGATCACCGTGACCGCCATGCGCCCCTTCAGCGCCTCGATCGTCTTCACCAGCAGGCTCGTTTTGCCCGAACCGGGGCTGGAGACGAAGTTGAGCGCGAACACGTTGCTCGCGGCGAAGGCATGTCGGTTGTCGCGCGCGTAGGCGTCGTTTTTCGACAGGATGTCGCGCTCGATGCGGACGATGCGCTCCTGGCTGAGGCCTGGGACATGGGCGCCGGCGACGCCCTTGCCGTAGTCGAGCGCGCCGCCCTCGCTGTGACGGGGGTGATCGTGGTCGTGATCGTGGGGATGAGCATGGTCGTGGGGATGAGCATGGTCGTGGGGATGATCATGGTCGTGCGGGTGGTCATGCGCATGCGCGCCGCCCTTGCCCTTGTCGAGGGCGATCGTCGCCTCGCCGCATCCGCAAACGCTGCACATCAGTCGATCTCCATCTCGCGAATCTTCAATTCGTCTCCCGCCGTCATCTTAACGCGACAGCCGCCGCATTCCGGGCAGGCGCCGTAGCGCTCGGCGAGCGCCACGCTCTTTTCGCAATCGAGGCACCAGCCGGCCCCGGCGATACGCTGGATTTCCAACTTCGCGCCCTCGGCGGCGGTGCCGGAGGCGATGGCGGAAAAGCAGAACTCCAAGGCCTCGGGCTCGACGTGGCTCAACGCCCCGACGTCGACGAACACCCGCACGACCCGCCGTGCGCCCTGCTTGCGCGCTTCTTCGAGAGCGATTTCGACGATGCTCTCGGTCAGCGCCATCTCATGCACGGGCCGGCTCCTTCCGCGTCACGTCGAAGGCGGCGCAAGAGCCGGACAGCCTCGACCGCCGCAACGCGGCCGTCAAGCCGAGCCCGCGGCCGTCCATATAGGCGCCGGCGCGACGTTTTTACAGCGCCACGACCGGGCCCGGCGCCGACGAGGCTATTGGTCATCGCCATCCGCTCCGTCGGTTCGACGGCAATCGGCGCCGCCGCCGGAGCCGCTTTCCTGTCCTCGGGGACGACCCGAAACCCGCCTTCACGCATGCCCTCTTCATTTGGAGGAAAAGAATCCGGCGCCCGGCGCCAACCCGGCGCTGATCATGCTCGGATATTCCGCCCAGTCTTTGATCTTCGGCAATGCCGCGAGCCTCTTGCGCCGCCGCGGCCGAGGTCCGCGCCGTCGCCGGCGCGGACCGGGGCGCAGGCCTCCGCCGTCAGGAGGCGACCGTCTCGATTTCGTCGTAGCGCTTGAGGCGATAGACGACGAACGAGACGAGCCAGGCGACGACGAAAATACCGACGATGACATAGCCGAGCGCGCCGAAATTGTCGTTCAGCGCGCCGATCGCGCCCCAGAAGCCGCCCCCGTCGGTGAGACCAAGCTGATCGCCGATGAGGTTCAGCGCCTCCAATCCGCCGACCACCACCGCGACGACCACCGAGGCCGCGGTGATCGTCAGGTTGTAGTAGAGCTTGCGGATCGGCTTGATGAACGCCCAGCCGTAGGCGCCGAGCATCAGCACGCTGTCGGTGGTGTCGATGAGCGTCATGCCCGCAGTGAAGAGCGCCGGAAACACCAGGATCGACCAGATCGACAGGCCTTGCGCAGCCTGCGTCGCCGAAATGCCGAGCAAGCCGACCTCAGTCGCCGTGTCGAAGCCGAGGCCGAACAGCACCCCGATCGGATACATCTGCCAACTCTTCTCGACCACCCGAAAGAAGCGGCGGAACAGCCGCCCGAGCAAGCCGCGGTTGGCGAGCGCCAGATCGAGGTCCTCCTCGACGAAGCGGCCGCCGTTCTTGACCGTCCGAAAGGCGCGGTAAATCGACGTCAGCACGACGACGTTCGCCGCGGCGATGGCGAACAGGAACAGCGCGGAGACGATCGTTCCCGCCACGGCGCCGACGCTCTTGAAGGTCTCAAAATGGTTTTGCAGCGCCGTCGCCGTGACGGCGATGCCAATCGAGAGCGCAACGACGATGGTCGAATGGCCGAGCGAGAAGTAGAGCCCGACCCCGACGGGCCGCCGCCCTTCCTGCATCAGCTTGCGCGTCACGTTGTCGATGGCGGCGATATGGTCGGCGTCGAAAGCGTGGCGAAGGCCGAAACTATAGGCGAGCGCCGCCGTGCCGAGGAGCACGGGGTAATCGTGAAAGGCGACGATCGCCCAGGCCCAGGCAGCGAAGTTGGCCAGAATCAGCAGCGCATAGACCGCGACGAGTCTCTCGCTGAAGCTTTCTCCTCGGTCGCTGAACAAACCGGACCATCGACCGCGCATACGTTCATTCTCCGGCTCATCTCGGGATCATTTCGACCGTCAAACCAGCACTTCGCCGCGCCGCAGATAATGATGGAAATCAAGTTCGTTGGCCAGCGGGCCGGATTTCGCCCCCCCCCGGGGCTGCAGACCGGCGCCTCGTCAGGCCAAGACGCGCGGTTCGGACGGTCGGTCGAAGACGCTGTCGCGCGCCGTGGATCGAAACAGCCGGATCCCGGCGAGGCGCGCCGCCGCCGTGCCAGCGCCCTCGCTCAGCAGCTGTAGGTTCCGCGCAGGAACAGCAACTTCTGATCCATTTCGGTCTCGTGGAAGACGCGTTCGAGATAGGCGATCCGCGCCGCCAACAAGTCGGTCTGAGAGAGAAGACCGACCAGCCGGCCTTGATCGAGAACGGCGACGTGCGTGACTTGCCGCTCGTCCATCAAGATGAGACAGCGCCGCACGCTGTCCGCCGGCGCGACGCTCGCCCCGGGCCGGGTCATGACGTCGACGACCGGCGTGTCGTTCGCTGTCCGGTTGCTCAGCAGACAATTGCGCGCATGGTCCCGCTCGGAACAAATGCCGACGAGACCCGTCGGCGACACCACGGCGACCGCACTCGCATCGCGCTCGGCCATGACTCTTAGCGCATCGAGCGCCGTCGCCTCCTCGCCGACCGCGGCGACGGCGAGCGGGCCCAAGCGCGCCAACGCCGATTTCGCCGTGGGTTCGGGCACGCGCGGATGTTGCGCCTCGGGGATTGCCTGGCGCGCCGCCAGCACGCCCGTCTTCTCGCGGCCTTCGCTTCGTGGGAATCCGGACATGGGCCACCTCGATGGTCTGCAAGCGCCTCCCTTACCGCAGCAGCTTGAAGGCGTGCGGCGACCAGTCGTTGCGGGCGACGCCAGGGATGCACCATAGCATGCACAAGGGCTCGATGGCGCGCGCCGCCTCCACCGCCCCCATGTCCGCGGTCTCCCAGCCGAACGCGTCGAGCAAAGTCGTCACCGTGCGCTTGGCCTCCTCGTGATCGCCGCAAATGAACATCGTCGGCTTGCCGCCGGCGAAGTGCGGATCGACCATTTGCGCCGCGCCGACCGAATTGAACGCCTTGACGAAATGCGCCGCAGGATAGGCCTTTTGCAGGCGCTCCATTAGCGAATCCGTCAAGCTGGTGAAATACGACAGGACGCCGTGGACCGGCGGCCCGCCGCCGATCGGATTGCATGCGTCGATCACCGTCTTGCCGGCGATATTGGCGGCCCCGGCGAGTTTCAGCGCGTCGAGCGCGACCGCGCCGCCAACCGCGAGGACAACGACCTCGCCGAACGCCGCCGCCGCGGCGAAATCGCCGATCCGCGCGCCGGGGTTCTCGCCCGCCCACGCCGCGAGCTTGCCCGGCTCGCGCGTGCCCATCATGACTTCGTGACCGTGTTTGAGAAAACCCCCGCCGAGCGTCTGCGCAACCACGCCCGATCCGACGATGCCGATTTTCATGTGCATTCTCCCATCCGTGCCGCAGCGCCGCTCGGCCCGCGCGAGTGGCTCATGTGGGAAGTCGCGCGTGCGGCGGCAAGGCGCGCCGAATGGCGCCGCCGTCGCGCTTGCGCGGCGCCCGCGGGGCCTCTATAAGGCCGGCTTGCGCCGTTCGCGGCGCTGTCGGAGTGTAGCGCAGCCTGGTAGCGCACCTCGTTCGGGACGAGGGGGCCGGAGGTTCAAATCCTCTCACTCCGACCATTATCGTCAGAGGGCTCCGGGTATATGGCCCTCGACGAGGCCGCGGCCGCTCCGCGATCGGGGCGCTTTCGCGCAATCGGCGTTGTTCGCGGGCGACTTGATAATTTCGCCAACAGGCGCGACGGCGGCTTATGTCGGCGCGATGCTGTTCGCGCGGCGGGCGCGCGTTTTCGTATGCTGACGCCGAGGCGGCGGAAGGGGCGGCTCGGCATCGTCGCGCCGGCCCTGACCCGACGCTCGGCGAACAGGCGCCGGCCCGGGCGCCGCACATGCGGGCTGGCACTCTCTTGTAACGAGTGCCAACGATCGCCATTTGCAGGGGGCGCCAGAACTCGTGCCCGGCGCCAGCTTTGACGCCGGCGGTTAGGCGCGGCGGCTTTGGGCGGGAAAGACAGTTCCCGGGTTCGCCCCTCAGAATCGCAGGGGTGCGTTCGCGTCGCCGACGTTTCTGCGAAATCCGCTCATGCGGGCGCATCGCGCTTTCATCGCGCGACAGAAAGGCCAAATTGAACGCTTTTGCACGCCGCGCCTTCGAAAGTTTGAGGCGGTCGCCGCTTTGGGAAAATCAGGAACCCATTCGCGAGGAGTTGTTCAGCGTCGAGCGCCTCGAAGAGCACGCGCGAAGTCTCGCGCTCGCGCAGCTCGTCTCGTCCAAGACGATCAAGGGCCAGCCGTTGGCGCGGCGGCTCGCCGACAACGGCGCCATTCTGCTCGAGGCCTATCGCGCGATCGTCAAGGCGATCAACGAGGGGCGTCCCATAACTCCGGCGGCGGAATGGCTCGTCGACAATTATCATCTCGTCGAGAAGCAAATTCGTGAGCTTCGCTCGGACCTGCCGCCCGGCTACTACCGCCAGCTTCCCAAGCTCGCCTCGGGTCCCTTCGCCGGTTATCCCCGCGTCTTCGGGGTGACCTGGGCCTTCGTCGCCCACACGGACAGCTGTTTCGACTCCGAGATGTTGGTCCGCTACGTCAGGGCCTATCAGGAGGTGCAGCCGCTCACCATTGGCGAGCTTTGGGCGGTGTCGATCACGCTGCGGATCGTGCTGGTCGAGAATCTCGGACGCCTCGCGCAGCAGATCACGCAAAGTCGCGCGGCGCGTTATGTGGCGGACGGCTTGGCCGACCGGTTGCTCGGAACCGGGGAACGGCCCGCCGAATCGGTCGCCGTCGTCCTTTTCGCCCATGAGCGCGCGCCGCTTTCCGAAGCGCTCGCCGTTCAGCTCGTGCATCGGTTGCGCGACCAGGATCCGAGGATCACGCCGGCGCTGACATGGCTCGATCAGCGTCTGGCGATCCAGGACACGACGACCGAGACGGTCGTGCGCAACGTCCATCGTCGACAAGGCGCCTCGAACGTCACCGTCCGCAACATCATCACCAGCTTGCGTCTGATCGCCGAAATCGATTGGCAGCAATTGTTCGAGCGACTCAGCCTCGTCGACGCCGTCTTTGCCGCCGATAGCCGCTTCGAGGAAATGGATTTTTCGACGCGCACGCTCTACCGCAGCGCGGTCGAGGACCTCGCGCGCGGCTCGAAGCGGACGGAGCTGGATATCGCCGCCGCCGCGGTGCTCGCAGCCAGTCGCGAGCGGCTCGCGGCTCCAGCGGCCGAGCAAGCGCGGCGCGGCGATCCGGGCTACCATCTGCTTGCGGGCGGCCGTCGCGCCTTTGAAGCGGCCCTCTCTTATCGTCCGCCCATCCGAAACTTGGCTGGCGCGGCTCAACCGGTCGCTCGGCGTCGGCGGCTATGTGACGGCGATTTCGGTTGTCGCCGCGATCCTTCTTGCAGCGCCGCTGCTCGTCCTTGCCGCCGCCGGAGTGAGCCTGGCCACGCTCGGTCTGCTTGGCGTCCTCGGCGCCATTCCCGCCGTCGACGCCGCGGTCGCGCTGGTCAATCGCGGCGTCAACCTCGGCTTCGCGGCGACGCTGCTGCCTGCTCTGGAACTGCGCGATGGGATTCCATCGCACCTGCGGACGCTCGTCGCCGTGCCGACGTTGCTGACGACGCTGGACGCCATCGAGGAACAAATCGAGCGGCTGGAGATCCATCACCTCGCGAGCCCCGAAGGCGATCTGCATTTCGCGCTGGTTTCCGACTGGACCGACTCGGCGAGCGAACACGCCGAGAACGACGCCGCGCTCGTCGCCGCGGCGGCGGAAGGCGTCGCGCGTCTCAATCTGCGCTACGGCCCGGCGCCCGGCGGCGCCCGCTTTCTGCTTCTGCATCGCCGTCGCCTCTGGAACGAGGGCGAATCGCGCTGGATCGGCTGGGAGCGCAAGCGCGGCAAGCTGCATGAACTAAACCGCCTCTTGCGCGGCGCAACCGACACCACGTTCATCGACGTCGGCGTCGGGCCGCCCAGCGCGCCAGCCGACATACGTTATGTCGTGACGCTCGACGCGGACACGCGTTTGCCGCGCGATGCGGTGCGCCGCCTGATCGGCAAGATGGCGCATCCGCTGAACCGGCCACGCTTTGATGCGGCCGCCGGCAGGGTGGTGGAAGGCTACGCGGTGCTGCAGCCCCGCGTCACGCCTTCGCTGCCGATCGGCCGGGAGGGCTCGGCGTTCCAGCGCATATTCTCCAGCCTGAGCGGGATCGATCCCTACGCCTCGGCCGTCTCCGACGTCTATCAGGATCTGTTCGGCGAAGGCTCCTACGCAGGCAAAGGCATCTATGACGTCGACGCTTTCGAAACCGCGCTCGCCGGTCGCGCGCCGGACTCGACGTTGCTCAGCCACGATCTGTTCGAAGGCGTATTCGCGCGCGCCGGCTTCGCCTCCGATGTCGAAGTCGTGGAGGAATTCCCGGCCCGCTACGACGTCGGCGCTCTTCGCCTTCACCGATGGGCGCGCGGCGACTGGCAATTGTTGCCCTGGATTTTCGGTCGCGCGCCGGTCCAAGCGGGCGCGGAGCGCGCGACGACCGCGGTTCCCGCCATCGGTCGTTGGAAGATGCTCGACAATCTGCGCCGAACGCTCTCGGCGCCGACAGCGGTGCTTGCTTTGCTGGCGGGTTGGACGTTGCCGCTTCACATGGCGGTGCTCTGGACCCTCTTCGTCGTCTTGACGATCGTGCTGCCGACACTCATCCCGGTCATTGCCGCCATTCCGCCGCGACGTCCTGGCGTGACGGTGTCAAGCCACGTGAGGGCGCTCGAGGGCGATCTCCGCCTGGCCTTGGCGCTTTCGACGCTGACGATCACATTTCTGGCGGATCAGGCGTGGCTTATGGCGGATGCGATCGGCCGCACCCTTTGGCGCTTGGGCGTGAGCCGGCGCCATCTGCTCGAATGGGTGCCGGCGGCGCAGGCGACGATCGGCTCCCGCCTCGACCTCATGGGCTTGACGCGCCGCATGGCGGGGGCAATCGTCATCGGCGCCGTCGCAGCGATTGTCGCTGTGGCGTTCGGCCACGGGGCGTGGCCCTTGGCGCTTCCTTTCGCCGCGCTGTGGGTCGCTTCGCCCGCCGTCGCGCGTGGGGTCAGTCTACCGCCTGGAGCAGCCGATCACTTGCCGATGTCCGAGGCCGACTCCGAGGCGCTGAGGCGAACCGCGCGCCGCACCTGGCGGTACTTCGAGACCTTCGTCACGCCAACCGACAATATGCTGCCGCCTGACAATTTTCAGGACATCCCGACGCCGGCCATCGCGCATCGGACATCGCCGACCAATCTCGGCCTCTATCTCCTTTCCGTTGTCAGCGCGCGCGATTTCGGCTGGATCGGGACCGACCGGGCGATCGACCGACTCGAGGCGACGCTTGCGACGATGAGCGGCCTGCAACGCTTTCGCGGACACTTCTACAATTGGTACGACACGCGCGATCTGCGCCCGCTCGACCCGCGATACGTGTCCACCGTCGACAGCGGCAATTTGGCCGGACATCTTATCGCGCTGGCGAATGCGTGCCGGGATTGGAGGGGACGTCCATTTGCGGCGCAGCGGCGCCTCGAGGGCGTTGCCGACGCTCTCGAGATCACCCGCGCGGAATCCGCCCGTCTGCGCGACGGCGGCCAAACCCAGACGGTGACCCTGCGCCAACTCGATGACGCGATCGCAGCTGTGACGCTCGCTTTGCGGCAGGCGTCGCCCTCGAACGACGATCTTGCCGCGCGGCTCACGGGTCTCCGCTCCGATGCCGAGATCATGGTCGACGTCGCCGGGGCGCTCGCGATCGACCGCGGCGACGGCAGCGGCGCCGACATGCTGTTCTGGGCGCAAGCGACCCTGAACGCCATCGAAGCGCACCGCCACGATCTCACGCAGCCGGCGAGCGCGGCGCGCTCGGCGATGGCGCGGCTGTCGATCCTGGAAGACACGGCGCGGTCGATGGCGATGGCGATGGACTTTCGCTTCCTGTTCAACCGCCGCCGTCAACTGCTGTCGATCGGATTTCTCGCGCCGGAAGGCGCGCTCGATTCGAATTGCTACGATCTGTTGGCTTCCGAGGCGCGGCTCGCGAGCTTCTTCGCCATCGCCAAAGGCGACGTCGCCGCCAAGCACTGGTTCCGGCTCGGTCGCGCGGCGACCCCGATCGCGCGCGGCGCCGCGTTGATTTCGTGGTCGGGATCCATGTTCGAGTATCTGATGCCCTCGCTCGTGATGCGAGCGCCGGCGGGGAGTTTGCTCGCGCAGACCAACCGTCTCGTCGTGCGCCGGCAGATCGCCTACGCCGCCAAACTGGGCCTGCCCTGGGGCATATCCGAATCGGCCTACAACGCCCGCGACCTGGAGTTCACCTACCAGTATTCGAACTTCGGCGTTCCCGGCCTCGGGTTGAAGCGAGGCCTCGGCGAAAACAGGGTGGTCGCCCCCTACGCCACCGCCCTGGCGGCGATGGTCGATCCGCGCGCCGCCGCGGCGAATCTGGCGCGCTTGGCCGACGTCGGCGCGCGAGGCCGCTACGGCTTTTACGATGCGTTGGACTATACCTCGGCGCGCGTGCCCGAAGGCGAGAGCGTCGCCATCGTGCGCGCCTTCATGGCGCATCATCAGGGCATGACGATCGTCGCCATCGCCGACGCCCTGTTGAAGGGCGTGATGCGGCGGCGCTTCCACGCCGAGCCGATCGTCAAGGCCAGCGAACTGTTGCTGCAGGAACGCATTCCGCGCGACGTCGCGGCCACTCGCCCCTGGGCGGCGGAAGTGAAATCGGCCGCCGGCGCGCGCGACGTGGAGCCTTCCGGCGGGCGCCGTATCGCCTCGGCGCACCAGGCGACGCCCGCCACGCATCTCATGTCGAACGGTCACTACGCCACCATGCTCACGTCGGCAGGGTCGGGATACAGCCGTTGGGGCGATTTGGCGATAACGCGCTGGCGCGAAGACGCGACCTGCGACGATTTCGGCTCGTACCTCTTCCTCAAGGACGTGCGCAGCGGCGTGGCGTGGTCGGCTGGCTTTCAACCGAGCGGCGTCGAGCCGGACGCCTATGCCGTGCTCTTCAATGAGGATCGCGTTGAAGTGACGCGTCGCGACGGCACGCTGACGACGACGTTGGACGTGCTCATTTCCGACGAGGACGACGCCGAGGTTCGCCGCGTTTCGATCACCAATTCCGGCGCCCGCATCCGCGACGTCGAAATCACGTCCTACGCGGAACTCGTTCTGGCGCCTCAGAGCGCCGATATCGCACACCCGGCCTTTTCCAAACTGTTCGTCGAGACGGACTATCTGACCGACGTCGGCGCGATCCTGGCGACGCGACGAAGACGGTCGCCGACCGAGCCGGAAATCTGGGCCGCGCATCTGAGCGTCGTCGACGGCGAGGCGGTCGGCGCGCCCGACTTTGAAACCGACCGAGCGCGGTTCCTCGGCCGCGGGCGCGGCGTTCACGCGCCCATCGCCGTGATGGACAGCCGTCCGCTATCGAACTCGATCGGCGCCGTCCTCGACCCGATCTTCGCGATCCGCCGCCGCGTCCGCGTCGCGCCGGGCGCGACGGTTCGCGTGGCTTTTTGGACGATAGCCGCTTCCAGCCGCGCCGCGCTTCTCGACGGCGTCGACAAGCATCGCGACGCCACCGCATTCGCGCGCGCCTCGATGCTGGCGTGGACGCAGGCTCAGGTGCAGCTCCACCATCTCGGCGTGACGGCCGGCGAGGCGGGGCTGTTTCAGCGGCTTGCGGGACACGTGATCTATGCCGCGCCGGCCTTGCGCCCGTCCTCGGACACGATCGCGCGGGGCGGCGGCGCGCAATCCGGCCTGTGGCCGCAGGGGATTTCCGGCGATTTGCCGATCGTGCTTGTTCGTATTTCCGAAGCCGAAAACATCGACGTCGTTCGCGAACTGCTGCAGGCGCACGAATATTGGCGGATGAAACAGCTGGCCGTCGATCTCGTCATCCTGAACGAACGCCGATCCTCCTATATCCAGGAGCTCCAGACCGCCATCGAGACGCTGGTCAGGGCAAGCCAGTCGCGTCCGCAGCCTGGGACGGAACGGCCGGCGGGCCGCGTTTTCGTACTGCGCGCCGATCTCGTCCCGGTGGAAATACGCGCCCTTCTGAGTTCTGTCGCGCGGGTGGTTCTGCCGGCGCAGCGTGGCGGGCTCTTCGAGCAGCTCGAGCGGATCCTGGAGCCTCACTCGACGGCGAGAGCCACGCCGAAGCGCATCGTCGCGCGTCTGCCGGCGCCATTGCGCGCCCGTCCTCCCGACCTGGAATTCTTCAACGGGCTTGGCGGCTTCGCGCGGAACGGAAGCGAGTATGTGACGATTCTCGGGCCCGGCCAATCAACGCCCGCGCCCTGGATCAACGTCATCGCCAACGCGGCGTTCGGGTTCCAGACGGGAACCGAAGGCGGCGGCTACACCTGGTCGGTCAACAGTCGTGAAAACCAGATCACCCCATGGTCGAACGACCCGGTCTGCGATCGAAGCGGCGAAGCCTTCTACTTGCGAGACGACGACTCGGGCGACTTGTGGAGCCCGACGGCGCTTCCCATCCGCGACGCCGGGGTGACTTACACGGCCCGCCACGGGCGCGGATACAGTCGATTCGAGCACGCCGCCCACGAAATCGCGTCCGATCTCGTTCAATACGTGCCGGTCGACGCGCCGATCAAGATCTCGCGTCTCGTGCTGACCAATCTCTCGAACCGCCCGCGTCGTCTCAGCGTGACAGCCTATGTCGAATGGGTTCTCGGCCCGTCGCGTTCGGCTTCGCTGCCGTTCGTTTTGACGGAACTTGACGCCGCCACGGGGGCGATCTTCGCCCGCAACCCCTGGAACCTTGGCTTCGGGTCGCGCGTCGCTTTCGCCGGATTGCGTGGCGGGCAGACCGACTGGACGGGCGACCGGCGCGAGTTCATCGGGCGCAACGGCGCGCTCGCCGATCCCGCCGCGCTCTCCGCCGCGGCGCCGCTATCGAAGAAAGTCGGCGCGGGCCTCGACCCTTGCGCGGCCGTACGCAGGAAGATCGAGTTGCCGCCCAACGGCAGCGTCGAAATTGTCTTCTTCCTTGGCGAAGCCGCGAACGCGGACGAGGCGCGCGGTCTCATCGCGCGCTATCGCGCCGCCGATCTCGACGCCGTCGAAGCCGAGGTGGCGCGCAAATGGGACGACATTCTCGGCGCGGTCGTCGTCAAGACGCCGGATCGCTCGATGGACGTCATGCTCAACGGCTGGCTCCTCTACCAAACGCTGAGCTGCCGCGTCTGGGCGCGCTCCGCCTTCTACCAAGCGAGCGGCGCCTATGGCTTTCGCGATCAATTGCAGGACGGCATGGCGCTTGCCGCCTCGCAGCCATCGCTGACGCGCGAACACTTGCTGCGCGCGGCGGCGCGGCAGTTCGTCGAAGGCGACGTCCAGCATTGGTGGCTGCCGCATTCCGGCCAGGGCGTGCGCACCCGCATCTCCGACGATCGCGCGTGGTTGGCCTTTGCCGTCGCCCATTACGTCGACGCCACCGCGGACGTCGCCGTCCTCGACGAAATTGTCCCATTCCTGGAGGGCCAAGCCTTGGAGCCGGCGGAGCACGACAGTTTCTTCGCGCCTGTCGTCTCCGACCGGGCGGCGACGGTGTTCGAGCATTGCGCGCTCGCCCTCGACGCCAGCCTTGCGCTCGGCGTCCATGGACTTCCCCTGATGGGAACCGGCGACTGGAACGACGGCATGAACCGCGTCGGCGAAAAGGGCGCCGGCGAAAGCGTTTGGCTCGGCTGGTTCCTGCATGCGGCGCTGACGGGTTTCATTCCGCTCGCGCAGGCGCGCCTGGAGACGGAACGCGTCGCGAAATGGGCGGCGCACGCCGCCGCTTTGCAGGCCTCGCTCGAGCGCGAGGCGTGGGACGGCGACTGGTATCGGCGAGCCTTTTTCGACGACGGCGAGCCGTTGGGCTCGGCGGCGAGCGCGGAGTGCCGCATCGATGCGATCGCGCAATCCTGGGCCGTGCTTTCGAACGCGGCGGCGCCGGAAAGAGCGGTGCATGCGATGGCCGAGGTCGAACGCGAACTGATCCGGCGCGACGACGGCGTCGCGCTGCTGTTCGCGCCGCCGTTCGACACGACCGTGGCGGATCCCGGCTACATCAAGGGTTATCCGCCTGGCGTGCGCGAAAATGGCGGCCAGTACACCCATGCCGCTTTATGGTCGGTGATGGCCTTGGCGGCGCTCGGCGACGGCGACAAGGCGGTCGAGCTGTTTTCGTTGCTCAACCCCATCAATCACGCCCGCGCCCGCACCGACGTGCTTCGCTACAAGGTCGAGCCCTACGTCGTGGCGGCCGACGTCTATGCGACGCCGCCCCATGTCGGGCGGGGCGGCTGGACATGGTACACCGGCTCGGCCGGCTGGATGCAGCGCGCGGGCGTCGAAAGCATCCTCGGCCTGCGCATCCGCGGCGCCTTCTTGCATCTCGACCCTTGCATTCCCAAGGGGTGGCCAAAATTCGAGATGAGCGTTCGGCGGCAATCGGCGCAATACGAAATCATCGTCGACAATCCCGCCGGGGTCAGCCGGGGTGTCCGCTTCGCCGAGATGGACGGGGTTGAAATCGTCGAGCGGCCGTTGCGACTGCGCATGGTCGACGACGGCGCCGTCCATCGCGTTCGCGTGACGTTGGGCTGAAACGCTTTCCCCGCTCCGGCCCGTTCCCCAAGCGTGGCGCCTTGGTCCGCCTCACCCGGCGCGTCCGCCCAGCACTATGGCGTAGACATGGCGCACCTTTTCGCGCGCCTCGCGCACCGCCCCTTGCAGCGACTCGAAATCCGGCAGGGCCGCCGCCGCGGCGATGCGGCGTTTGACGCCCGCGGCGGCCTTCGCCGGATCGAACGGGCCGGCGACGGCGAGGCGCATGATCTGGGTGGCGTCGGTATAGAGCCGGTGCGCGTCGGCAAGCGTCGCGGCGTCGTCGGCGGCGATGAGGCCGCTCGCGCCGGCCGCGGCGATGACCGCGCGCGTCGACACGTCGAGCAGACGGGGGTGGTCGCGCGCGTGGGCGAGCACCAGATATTGGGCGACGAATTCGATGTCGATGAGGCCGCCCGAAACCAGCTTGAGATCCCAGGGGTCGCGGTCGCCCTTCTCGCTGGCGATCAATTTGCGCATGGCGCACGCATCGTGGGCGAGCCTCGCCGCCTCGCGCGGCGCGGTGAGCGCGGCGGCGATCGCCGTCCCGATCTCGGCGGCCAGGGTCGCCTCGCCGGCGACGACCCGCGCCCGCGTCAGCGCCATATGCTCCCAGGTCTCGGCTTCCGCGGACTGGTAGTGCGTGAACGCCGAGAATTGCGTCGCCAGCGGCCCCTTGCGTCCGGAAGGGCGCAGGCGCAGGTCGACCTCGTAGAGCTTTCCCGCCTTGGTCGGCGCCGTCAGCGCGGCGATGAGGCGTTGGGTCAGGCGCGTGTAATAGAGCCCGGCGCCGAGCGGCCGCGCGCCGTCGGATTCGCCGGCGTCGGCGGGGAAATCGTAGATGACGATGAGATCGAGATCGGAGGCCGCGGTCATTTCGCGTGAGCCGAACTTGCCCATCGCGACAACGGCGACGCGCCCGCCCGTCACCCGGCCGTGGTCGAGGGCGAAGGCGTCGGAGACCCTCGCCAGCAGCGCGGCGACCAGGCTCTGCGCCAGCGCGCTATAGGCGCGCCCCGCCCGCTCCGGGTCGAGCGCGCCGGAGAGCAGGCGCACCCCGATCAGGAACATTTCCTCGGCGGCGAAATCGCGCGCGCGATCAAGCATCCCCTCGAAGCTCGCCGCCGCGTCGAGGAAATCGGCCACGCGCGCGGCGATCCGGCCTTCGTCGAGGCTCTCGCCGATCGCCCCGACCCGGCCGGGATCGATCGCCGCGTCGAGCACGTGCGGGCGCTGGGCGACGACCTGCGCCAGACGCGGCGCGCTGCCGAAGAGATCGCCGAACAGTTCGCGCACCGGCGCGTTCGAGCGCAAAATGGAAAGCAGCTCCACCGCGGCGGGCATGCGGGCCAGCGCCGCATCGAACCCGATCAACGCCGCGTCGGGGTCGCCCGAACCGGAAAAGGCCGCGAGCAGCCCCGGAACGAGTTCGGTGAGCACCTCCCGGGCCCGGGCGCTGCGCACCGCCGAGCGGCGGCCGAAATGCCAGCCGCGAATGGTCTCGGCGGCGTCCTCGGGCCGGTGGAAGCCCAGACGGCGCAAGGTCGTCAGCGTTTCCGGATCGTCAGCGACGCCGGTGAAGACGAGACTGCCCGCCTCGGCGTCGAGCGTCGGGGCGTCCTCGAACAGGCGCGCGTAGTGGCTCTCGACGCGGCGCAGATGACCGGTCATGTCGGCGGCGAACGCTTCGAGGCGCGCGTAGCCGCAGAATTTCGCGATGCGCTCGAGCGCGGCGGGCTCGAAGGGGAGGCGCTGCGTCTGCTCGTCGGCGACCATCTGCAAGCGATGTTCGGCGCGGCGCAGGAACGCATAGGCGGCGGTCAGATCCTCGACCGCCTCGGCGCTGACCCAATGTTCGACGTGCAATTGCCGGAGCATGTCGAGCGTTCGCGCGCCACGCATCGTCGGGCGTCGTCCGCCGAAGATCAGTTGCTGCGTCTGTACGAAAAATTCGATCTCGCGAATGCCGCCGCGGCCGAGCTTGAGGTCGTGACCCGCGACCGTGACCCGCTCATGGCCGCGCACCGCGTGAATCTGACGTTTCATCGCATGGATGTCGGCGATCGCCGCGTAGTCGAAGTACTTGCGCCAGATGAATGGCGTCAGATCGGCGAGGAAGCGTCGGCCGAGGTCGAGATCGCCCGCCGCGGGGCGCGCCTTGATCATCGCGGCGCGCTCCCAGTTCTGCCCCAGCGTCTCGTAATAGGCGCCCGCGCTGGCGATCGAGAGGGCGATCGGCGTCGCGGCGGGATCGGGGCGCAGGCGAAGATCGACGCGAAACACATAGCCGTCGGGCGTCCGCTCCTGCAAAATGCGGGTCAGCGCCTTGACCATGCGCACGAACAGGGGGCCCGGCTCGACGCCTGGCGGAATCGCCGCGGCGCGCGAATCGTAGAGAACGACGAGATCGACGTCGCTGGAATAGTTGAGCTCGCGCGCGCCATGCTTGCCCAACGCCAGGGCGACGAGCCCCGAGCCGGCTTCGATCGTCGCCGACTCGGGGTCGAGGGCCAAGCGTCCTTCGCGGGCGGCCTTCCGCAACAGGAAGCGCAGCGCCGCCGAAACGGCGGCGTCGGCGACGCGCGTCAGCGCCTCGGTGGCGGCGACGAGATCCCACGCCCCGCCGACGTCGGCGAGCGCGATCAGCAGCGCCGACTCGCGCTTGGCGCGGCGCAACGCGCCCATCAGTTCGGCCTCGTCGTCGTCGCGCCGCGCTTCGAGCGCGGCGACCAACGCCTGCAGCGAGTCCTCAGGCGGCGCGCCGATGAGGCGGACGAGGCGGCTGGGATTCTCCTCGATCAGCCGCCAAAGGTAAGGCGAGTGATCGGCAAGGCCGAGCAGCAAGTCGCGCACGCCCGCGTGCGCGACAAACGCGCCGAGGCCGGCCGCCTGGCGCTCGCCGATGAGCGCCTCTAGGCGCTCGCGCGCTTCGGCCGGGGAGGCGAGCCGCGGCGCGGCGCAGAGACGATCGGCGAGGCTCGCGCTCATGCCGCCGCCTTGGCGGCCGGCGAGGGCAGCGCCGGCGCGGCAGCCGGCAGCGTGACAGCGACCTTGAGGCCGGGCGCGTTGTCCTCGAGCCGCACGGCGCCCCCGTGCATGCGCGCCACGGCGGCGGCGAGCGACAGGCCGAGGCCATAGCCGGGGCGCGAGCGCGCGCCTTCCAGCCGGACGAAGCGATGGATCGCGCGCGCGCGCTCGGCGGCCGGGATGCCCGGCCCGTGGTCGGCGACTTCAATCGCCACCGCCTCCCCGTTGCGGCGCGCCGTCACCGCGATCTCGCTGCGCCGCCCCGGCTCCGTCTCATTGCCTTCTCGGGCGCCGTACTTGACCGCGTTGTCGATGAGATTGGCGACGGCCTGGCCGATCAATTCGCGATTGCCCACGATGGTCAGCCCGCGCGCCGCTTCGACCTTGAGCGCGGCGCCGTTCTCCTCCGCGAGCGGCTCGTAGAGCTCGGCGACGCTCGCCACCGTCTCGCCGACGTCGAAGGCGCTCATGCCGGCGCTTTCGGCGCCCGCCTCGGCGCGCGCAATCAACAAAAGAGCATTGAAGATCCTGATGAGGCCGTCCGATTCCTCGATCGTGCGCTCCAGCGCGGCGCGCGCGGCGGCGGGATCGGCGTCGCCGCGCAGCGCCTCCTCGGCGTGGTTGCGCAGGCGCGTCAACGGCGTGCGCAGATCGTGAGCGATATTGTCGGAGACTTCGCGCATGCCCGCCATCAGATCGCCGATGCGCGCCAGCATCTCGTTGAGGCCGCGCGCCAGGCGATCGAGTTCGTCGTCGGAACCCGAGACGGGAAGACGCCGCGTCAGATCGCCCGCCATGATGGCGCGCGCCGAAACGTTCATCGCGTCGATGCGCCGCAGCACCCGGCGGGCGACGAACAGCGCGCCGAGCGCGGCCAGCGCGGCAAAGAAGATCAGCGAAATCGCCATGGCGCGAACCATCACCGCGCCGATGCGGGCGCGATCGCCGAGATCATGGCCGACGAGCAGATGAAAGCCGCCCGGCAGCACGAAGATGCGCGCCAAGGCGCGACGGCCGGGCGAGGATTCGTCGGTCGTCTCGTAGGGCGTGTCGACGACGCCGGCGCGATCGAGGACGCCGGGCGGCAATTGCGCGACATTGCCGGCAAGCGGTTCGCCGGCGCCGTCGGTCAATAGGTAAAGCGACGAGCCGGGTTGGCGCGAACGGGCTTCGATGATCGCGCCGAGGCGACGAACGCCGCCGACCTGGTATTGCTCGGAGAGGCCCTTGGCTTCCGCCTCGATCGTCTGGCGCGTTTCGTCGTCGACCAAGGTGACGACCTGCCAGGCGACGACGCCGAGCACCAGTCCCGCCCCGATCGCGCTGAGCCCGAGAATGGCGAGGGCGAGCTTGAACGCCGTGGCGCGAAAGAGCTTAACGAGCGCCGTCACGGATCATGTATCCGGCGCCGCGCACGGTGTGCAGCAGCGGCGCGTCGAAGTCGCGATCGATCTTGGCGCGCAACCGCGAGACGTGCACGTCGATGACGTTGGTCTGCGGATCGAAGTGATAATCCCAGACGTGCTCGAGCAGCATGGTGCGCGTCACCACCTTGCCGGCGTTCTGCATGAGGTATTCGAGCAGGCGGAACTCGCGCGGCTGCAGCACGATTTCCTCGCCGGCGCGCGTCACCTTGTGCGACAGGCGGTCGAGCGCGAGGTCGCCGAGCCGATAGACGGTCTCCTCCGGCGCGCCTTTGGGACGGCGGCGGGCGAGGGCCTCGACCCGCGCCAGCAGCTCGGAAAAGGCGTAGGGTTTGGCGAGGTAATCGTCGCCGCCGGCGCGCAGGCCCTTGACGCGGTCGTCGACCTGGCCGAGGGCGGAGAGGATCAACACCGGCGTTTCGATATTCTGGGCGCGCAGAGCGCCGATCAGCGCCAGGCCGTCCATCTTGGGCAGCATCCGATCGACGATGGCGACGTCGTAGCCGCCCTCCTGCGCCAGATCGTAACCGCTGACGCCGTCGGCGGCGTGGTCGACGGCGTAGCCGGCCTCGCGGAAGGCCTTGACGAGATAGGCCGCCGCGTCGCGGTCGTCTTCGATGATCAGAATCCGCATGAAGGACATATAGCGGCTTCCCAGCTTCCCGACAAAAATATGGCGGCAGGCCATTGGGGAGCTGGCCTGCCGCCATTCACCGGCGCGGCGCGGGAGGGGAGCGCGCTGCGTCCGGCTTCAACGGCCTCGCAGGGGCGGCGAGGCCGAGCTTCAGGATCAGGACGCGGCCTGCGTCGGCAGCGTCAGGAAGCGCACCGCGTCGCCGGACTTGACGCGCAGCAGCACCGCCTTGCGCCCGTCGGCCTTGGCGGCTTCGAAAGCCTGAGCGACATCGGCCGGACGCGTCACGGCCTTGCCGCCCGCCTCCAGGATGACGTCGCCGGCCTGCAGGCCGCGGTCGGCCGCGACGCCGTTGGGATCGACGTCGACGATGGCGACGCCCTCGCCGCCGCGCGCGCGCTCGATGTTGAGGCCGAGCTTGGCGAACGGCGCCGTCGACTCCTCCGCCTTGGGCGACGTCTCGGCGTTCGCCTCTTTGACGTCCGCCGGCATGGCGCCGAGCGTCACCGCGATGGTCTGCGCCGCGCCGTTGCGCCAGATCGCCAGCTGGGCGGACTTCTGCGGCCCGAGCGCGGCGATGCGGCGCGCCAAATCGCGGGGATCGGAGACCGCGTCGCCATTGACCGCCGTGATGACGTCGCCGATCTTCACGCCGGCGGTGGCCGCCGGGGAATTGGCGGTCTCCTTGGCGACCAGCGCGCCCGAGGCGGTCTTGACGCCGAGGCTGTCGGCGAGGTCCGGTGTCACCGGCTGGATCTCGACGCCGAGCCAACCGCGCGCCACGACGCCGGTGTCCTTGAGCTGCTGCACCACGTTCTGGACCACGTTGCTGGCGATGGCGAAGCCGATGCCGACGCTGCCGCCCGAAGGCGAGAAGATCGCGGTGTTGACGCCGACCACCTCGCCGTCGGTGTTGAAGGTCGGGCCGCCGGAATTGCCGTGATTGACCGGCGCGTCGATCTGCAGGAAGTCGTCATAGGGCCCCGAGCCGATGTCGCGGCCGCGCGCCGAGACGATGCCTGCGGTCACAGTGCCGCCGAGACCGAAGGGATTGCCGACCGCGATCACCCAGTCGCCGACGCGCGGCGATTGCGAGGCGAAGCTGACGAAGGGGTAGGTTCCCGCGTCCTTTGCTTTGAGCAAGGCGATGTCGGTCTTCGGATCGGTTCCGATCACCTTGGCGGCCATCGTCTTGCCGTCCGAGGTGGTGATCGTCACTTCCGTCGCGTGATCGACGACGTGGTTGTTGGTGACGATGTAGCCGTCGGCGGAAATGAAGAAGCCCGAGCCCTGGGCCATCGACAGGTGGCGCTGCTGGCGGCGCGGCGCCGGCCCCTCGCCGTCATTGTCGTCGGGCAAGCCGAACTGCTTGAAGAAGCGGTCGAACGGGCTGCCCGGCGGGAAATGCGGCGCGCTCTGTTGGTCCATGTCCGCATCGCCGCCGTCGGCGACCTTGACCTTGACCGAGACGACCGACGACTTCACCCGATCGACGACGTCGGCGAAGGACGCCGGGCCGGCCGACGGCTGCGTCGTCGCGGCGACGGCGAATCCGGGGGAGAAGACGCCGTTCTCGAGCGCGGCGGCGCCGAGCGCGGCGAGAGCGACCGCGCCGAGCAGCGCGGCGCGCAGCGGGCGTCGATTGGCTTGCGGAATTGGGGTGAGAGACATGAACGGCTCCATCGGGATCGTTGCGCCGGCCCTTTGCGCGGCGACATGGCGCGCAAGATGGGGCAGGACGCCTAA
Source organism: uncultured Alphaproteobacteria bacterium (assembly GCA_963755075.1). Lineage (GTDB taxonomy): Bacteria > Pseudomonadota > Alphaproteobacteria > Rhizobiales > Beijerinckiaceae > Roseiarcus. Next base: position 4,344 of record CAVWKL010000075.1, on the reverse strand, counting down.
CGCCGCGATGGCGTCGACATGAAAGGTTGGTAATTATCGCGCGGCGCGCGGCGTTCCGGGCGGGCTCAGAACTCCGCCCATTCGGCGGACGCGGGGCCGCTCGAGGCGCCGCTCGCCGCTTTGCTCTTCGTCGGCGCGGGGCGCGCCGCGGCGCGCGGTTCGGCGCGTTGGGCGGCAAGGGCGGGGCGCGCCGGCGCGCGCGGCGCCGGAGCGGGCGCCCGGAAGGCGTGCGGCGCCGCCGCCTGCAGTTCGCGGCGCATCGTCTCCTCGCTCGCCGACCGCCCAAGCTGGAATTGACTGACCAATTGCGACAGCTTCGAGGATTCCTCCGACAGGGAATGGCCGGCCGCGGTCGACTCCTCGACCATCGCCGCATTCTGCTGCGTCACCAGGTTCATCTGTTCGATCGCGCTGTTGATCTCCTGCAGCGCCGTCGATTGGTCCTGCGCCCCGGCCGCGATGTCGCTCACCACCGCGTTGATCTCGGTCACCTGCGCCATGATGCGCTCAAGCGATCGGCCGGTCTCGGCCACCAGCTTGACGCCTTCCTCCACCTGGCCCGTCGAATCGGAAATCAGCCCCTTGATCTCCTTGGCCGCCTGCGCCGAGCGTTGCGCCAGCGCCCGCACCTCGGAGGCGACCACCGCAAAGCCGCGGCCCGCGTCGCCGGCGCGCGCCGCCTCGACCCCCGCGTTGAGGGCGAGCAGATTGGTCTGGAAGGCGATCTCGTCGATCACGCCGATGATCTGGCTGATCTGCTGCGAGGACTTGGCGATCGCGCTCATCGCGTCGACCGCCTGACGCACCACCACCGCGCTCTGTTTGGCGTTCTCGTCGGCGGCGGTCACCACCTGCCGCGCATGGCTCGTGCCCTCGGCGGACTTCTTCACCGCCTCGGTCACTTCGCCGAGCGTCGCGGCGGTCTGCTCGAGGTTGGCCGCCTGCTGCTCGGTGCGGCGGGACAGATCGTCGGAGGCGACGGAGATCTCCTGCACGCCGGTATGGATCGCTCCGGCGCTGGCGACGACCGACAGAATGGTGGCCTTCAGCCTGTCGATGGCTTCGTTGAAATTGTCGCGGATCTGCGCGTAGGTCGGCGTGAAGCCTTCGCCCAGGCGGACCATCAGGTCGCCCTCCGCCAGGTCCTTGAGGCCGGCGCCCAGACGGCGCACGACTTCGGCCTGCTCCTCGGCGGCCTTGGCCCGCTCCACCGCGGTCTGATCGCGATGGGCTTCGGCCGCGGCGCGGCTGGCGAGCGCATCGGCTTCCAGCCGCGCCCGCTCCGCCGCGTTGCGCTTGAAGACCTCGACCGACCGCGCCATGTCGCCGACCTCGTCCCGGCTGGAGATCGCCGGCAGCGCGACGTCGCTTTCGCCCGACGCCAGCGCCGACATCGCCGTGCTCAAGGCAAGGAGACGATTCGACAGGCGGAACATGACGAAGCTCGCAAACCCGCCGATGGCGAGAAGGAACGCCAGCGCCGTCGCCGCCGTCCACAGCACTCTCGTCAAGATCGTCGCCTCGACGTCGTCGACGTAGATGCCGGTGCCCACGACCCATCCCCAGGGCGCGAACAGCTTGACATAGGCCAATTTCGGCGACGCTTGGTCGAGCGGCGCACCCGGTTTGGCGTATTGATAATCGACGAAGCCCTCGCCTTTTTCAGTTGCGACCTTGTTCATTTCGACGCCAAAATACTTGCCGGTCGGGTCCTGATTCTTCGACATGTCTCCGCCCTCGAGGTCGGGCCGCACGCCGTGAACGATGAGGGCGACGTTTTTGTCCTGGACGAAGAAGTAGTCGCCGGCGTTGTAGCGCATCGCGCGGATGCCTGCCTTGGCGCGCAGTTGCGCTTCCGCCTCCGAGATCGTCCCCTTCTTGAATTCATCATACTGCTGTTGGACGACCTTGGAGGCGACCTCGACGACGGTTCTCAACTCGTCCTGGCGGCCGGCGTAGATGTCGCGGGCGTCCATCCATGTCAGCGTGGCGACCATGGCGACGAGCGCGACGCCGAACAGCGCGACGATCCCCAGCAGGCGCGCGCGGATCGATCCGAGGAATCCGCGATGCGGCGAGTTTGCGGCGAGCGTCGTCATGGGGAGCAAACTCCTTTGCGCGGTCGCCAAGACCGGTGACCGTCGCGACCATGACAATGGCATGCAGCGCTTAATCGAAACTTTACCGAAATGGTTTTTTTGGCGCGCCATGAGGACCCGGAGGCGCGCTTCCGCGCTCAGTCGCTCAACCGAATGACTGGGACCCCCGCCGTATCCATGCGGCATATCGCGGGAATGGACCCCGCCGCCGAGATCGCCGACGTTGGTCGAACGGCCGATCGGAAGATGGCGATGGCGAGGATGCGACAGCGGCGCGCGGCGTTCCGGGCGGGCTCAGAACTCCGCCCATTCGGCGGACGCGGGGCCGCTCGAGGCGCCGCTCGCCGCTTTGCTCTTCGTCGGCGCGGGGCGCGCCGCGGCGCGCGGTTCGGCGCGTTGGGCGGCAAGGGCGGGGCGCGCCGGCGCGCGCGGCGCCGGAGCGGGCGCCCGGAAGGCGTGCGGCGCCGCCGCCTGCAGTTCGCGGCGCATCGTCTCCTCGCTCGCCGACCGCCCAAGCTGGAATTGACTGACCAATTGCGACAGCTTCGAGGATTCCTCCGACAGGGAATGGCCGGCCGCGGTCGACTCCTCGACCATCGCCGCATTCTGCTGCGTCACCAGGTTCATCTGTTCGATCGCGCTGTTGATCTCCTGCAGCGCCGTCGATTGGTCCTGCGCCCCGGCCGCGATGTCGCTCACCACCGCGTTGATCTCGGTCACCTGCGCCATGATGCGCTCAAGCGATCGGCCGGTCTCGGCCACCAGCTTGACGCCTTCCTCCACCTGGCCCGTCGAATCGGAAATCAGCCCCTTGATCTCCTTGGCCGCCTGCGCCGAGCGTTGCGCCAGCGCCCGCACCTCGGAGGCGACCACCGCAAAGCCGCGGCCCGCGTCGCCGGCGCGCGCCGCCTCGACCCCCGCGTTGAGGGCGAGCAGATTGGTCTGGAAGGCGATCTCGTCGATCACGCCGATGATCTGGCTGATCTGCTGCGAGGACTTGGCGATCGCGCTCATCGCGTCGACCGCCTGACGCACCACCACCGCGCTCTGTTTGGCGTTCTCGTCGGCGGCGGTCACCACCTGCCGCGCATGGCTCGTGCCCTCGGCGGACTTCTTCACCGCCTCGGTCACTTCGCCGAGCGTCGCGGCGGTCTGCTCGAGGTTGGCCGCCTGCTGCTCGGTGCGGCGGGACAGATCGTCGGAGGCGACGGAGATCTCCTGCACGCCGGTATGGATCGCTCCGGCGCTGGCGACGACCGACAGAATGGTGGCCTTCAGCCTGTCGATGGCTTCGTTGAAATTGTCGCGGATCTGCGCGTAGGTCGGCGTGAAGCCTTCGCCCAGGCGGACCATCAGGTCGCCCTCCGCCAGGTCCTTGAGGCCGGCGCCCAGACGGCGCACGACTTCGGCCTGCTCCTCGGCGGCCTTGGCCCGCTCCACCGCGGTCTGATCGCGATGGGCTTCGGCCGCGGCGCGGCTGGCGAGCGCATCGGCTTCCAGCCGCGCCCGCTCCGCCGCGTTGCGCTTGAAGACCTCGACCGACCGCGCCATGTCGCCGACCTCGTCCCGGCTGGAGATCGCCGGCAGCGCGACGTCGCTTTCGCCCGACGCCAGCGCCGACATCGCCGTGCTCAAGGCAAGGAGACGATTCGACAGGCGGAACATGACGAAGCTCGCAAACCCGCCGATGGCGAGAAGAAACGCCAGCGCCGTCGCCGCCGTCCACAGCACTCTTGCCCAAACCACCGCGCTGATATCGTCGACGTATACGCCTGTGGCGATAGTCCATTGCCAGGGCGCGAACAGCTTGACATAGGACAATTTGGGAGACGGTTGGTCGAGCGGCGCACCCGGTTTGGCGTATTGATAGTCGACGAAGCCCTGACCTTTCTCGGCCGCGATTTTATTCATTTCTACGCTGTAAAACTTGCCGGTCGGATCCTTGTTTTTCTTGCCGTCGACGCCTTCCTGGTCGGCTCGCGCGCCATGGACAATGATGATCGTTTCCTTGTCATAGACAAAGAAATAGTCGTCCGTGTTGTAGCGCATCGCGCGAATGCTGGCCTTGGCGCGCTGTTGCGCCTCCGCCTCCGAGATCGTTCCCTTCTTGAACTCTTCATACTGTTGTTGGACGACTTTCGAGGCGACCTCGACGACGGTTCTCAACTCGTCCTCGCGGCCGGCGTAGATGTCGCGGATGTCCATCCAGGCGAGCGTGGCGACCATGGCGACGAGCGCGACGCCG